>JAHEFS010000025.1 GCA_024640045.1 Chromatiales bacterium
AATCGTGTCGCCAATAAACACGGGCTTAATGAAGCGCAAGCGATCGTAACCGTAGGAAAAAGCCTGGAGCCAGTTGGTGGCCACCAGACCAATCCCCGCGCTGAATACAAACGCGCCGGCCACGAGTCGCTTGCCAAACAGGCCTTCCTCACGGGCAAATATTTCGTCGGCTACGTAAGGGTGAATATCGACCACCAGTGTGTTGAAGGCCATGCTTTCCCCTTCCGAGATCGTCCGCCGAATCGTGCGGACCTGATGTCCGATCTCAAAGTCTTCCCAGTACAAGTCTTCGCATCCGAATAGCGGGACGGCCTGGTGTTCCGGCGGCAGCTTGGCATTTGACATGGAATCTTCACCTCCGTGGTGGACTGGTACTGCGGCGACGCATCCTGGGCCGGGGATTGGCCATGTGGATTGTGTTTCGCAGTTTACGGTTATTGACATGTTAGTCTGCGCCAAAATACCCGCTATTTTCAAGGGAAGCCGGGTTATTTCCCTGTCTCTAACATGTTAGGTGGGTCAAATTTGGGCTCAGAATGGCGATTTTGGGTGGGGTTCGGTCACCCATGCTGACTTATTCCCGACAATGATTTGCGGCTGCACTTCCCGGGGGCGTCATTCGTAGGGAAACTCAAGGCCTCATCGTGCCCGGCGCCGGAAGCGTTGTTAAAATAGCGGACTGTTCTTTGACTTTGCCGATGGAGCCGACATGAGCCAGATACCGGGTTTCGCCACCCTCGATCCCTTTAACGGAATGACGCCGCAAGCGCCGGGTTTGGTGCAGAATCTGCTGAATGGGACGTGGGAGTCGCCCGGCTCGTTCCGCGACGATATCCCGGATCCGCTGTTCGGGGGCGATTTTCTGAAGGTGCCGGACACGGTCGAGGTACAGCCATTCATCGACAGTTTACGGTGCTGCCCGAAGACCGGGCTGCATAACCCCTGGAAGAACCCCGATCGCTACGTCATGCTGGGTGATGTCTGTGCGCGGGCCGCGGCGCTCCTGGCAACACCGGAAGTCGAGAGTTATTTCACCCGCCTGTTGCAGCGCGTCATGCCGAAGAGTTGGGCGCAGTGCCTGAACGAAGTCATCGTTACGCGGGTATTCCTGGAAAATTTCGCCGGCGACGGCGTGCGCTTCCTGGCGCGTGGATTCTCCAATCCGGGCAATCACCCTGGCCAGGAGTCACGCGGATATCGGTGGCCCTGGGGGCCGGTGGCCATCGTGGCGCCATTCAATTTCCCGCTGGAAATCCCCGCGCTCCAGGTCATGGGCGCGTTGTTCATGGGCAATAAGCCGCTGGTCAAGGTCGATTCCAAGGTCAGTGCCGTTTTCGAGCAATTCCTGCGACTGCTGATCGAGGCCGGGCTGCCGGCGGCGGACGTGGACCTGATTCATTGCCGCGGACGGGTGATGGGGGACATCATCGAGACGGCCAAAAACGACCTGCGCATGGTCCAGTTCACCGGGTCCAGCGAAATAGCCGAGCGCATTGCGGACGTGATGAACGGCCGCGTGCGGATCGAGGACGCGGGTTTTGACTGGAAGATCCTCGGTCCGGATTTTGACCCCGGCTGGCTGGACTACGTCGCCTGGCAATGTGATGAGGATGCGTACAACGCGGCCGGCCAGAAATGCTCAGCCCAGAGCATTCTATTCGTGCATGAAAACTGGTCGGCGGGCCTGATGCCGAAGCTGGGTGATTTGGCCGCGCGCCGCGGGCTGGGCAATCTTTCCCTGGGTCCGGTTTTGACCTGGTCAAACGACCGCATCCGTGCACACATTGACGCCACCCTGGCAATCCCGGGCGCGGAATTACTCTTTGGTGGAAAACCATTGCAGAGTCACACTATCCCGGAAGTTTACGGCGCCTACGAGGCAACCGCCGTGAAACTGCCGATCGCGGCCGTGGCCGGATCTCACTTCGATCTGGCGACCACCGAGTTGTTCGGACCTTACCAGGTGGTGGTGGAGTACGGAGATGAAGACCTGGCCACCGTGCTGAACATCATGGAACGCATGTCACACCACCTGACTGCTGCGGTGGTCAGTGCGGACGTCGGTTTCCAGCAGCGCGTACTGGCGGCGACGGTCAACGGCACCACTTATGCCGGCATGCGCGCGCGCACCACCGGCGCGCCCCAGAACCACTGGTTCGGGCCCTGCGGCGACCCGCGTGCTGCCGGCATCGGTACGCCGGAGGCCATCATCAGCACCTGGAGTGGTCACCGTGAAATCATCCTCGACCAGGGTCCTGCCCCTGAAGGATGGCAGATGCCGGATTCTGCCTGAGCAGGGGGGAGTCAGAACTTCTGCAAAAATTCCGCGATCGTCCTGATGGAGACAGGCTCATCCAGCAGAGGTGCATGACCACGGCAGGGAATTTCCACCGTGACGAGGTCGGGCTTGAGTTGCTGCATTCTTCGGCTCGTAGCCAGGGTCAGGATATCCGAGAATTCACCTCGTATGAGCAAGGCTGGAACATCCCGCAGAGCAGTAAATAGTTTCCAGGTATTTCCTTTGGGTAATGCCAAACCCGCCTTGATAGCCCGAACGATATTGGGGTCGAAGTCGGGTGCAACGTGGCCACCGTCCTGACGCCAACTGCGACGGGTAATGGTTTCCCACTCCCGCTCGTCCAGATCGGGCAGGGCGCTTTCATGACTTGCGCGGGTCTGCTCAATGGCTTCTGCCCAGGAATTCACCGGCGTCAGTTGTTTGAGGTGACCAGCCAGGCGTATCAGGCCGGTGGGTCCTACTTGAGGCCCTACATCATTGAGGATCACGCTGGCCAGCACCCCCGGTTTTGCCGCCGCCATCAGCATGGCGATCAAGCCACCCATCGATGTGCCCACGACCGTCACCCGGTCGACGCCGGTTATCTCCAACAGGGTCCAGATATCCTCCACGTACCGCGCCGGGCGATAGTTGCGCCACTGCGGATCGTACGCTGACCGGCCACGGCCGCGGATATCCGGAACCAGCACCCGGCGTTCCCCCGCCTGCCATGCGGCAAAGTCCTCAAAATCGCGACTGTTCCGGGTCAACCCATGCAGGCAAAGCATCGGCGTTCGGGGTTGCAGGGCCGGGCCGGGGTAGTCCCGGCAATATAGCTGCAGACCGTCGGTACTGCGGTAAGTCCGCTCCTTGAAGGGTGAGCGGTCACTCACTGCAGTTTCATCGCTCTGGCAGAGAGCACGAATCCGAGAGCCGGTAATGCTGCGGCAGGCATCGGGGCTGATTCGGCACTCGCCGTTGATCCAGGCTTAGAGGCGCATCCCGCCATCGATTTCCACGTTGCGGCCGTTAACGAATTCGTTCTCCACCAGGTACTGGACTGTGTGCGCGATTTCATCGGGCTCGCCAATGCGGCCCAACGGGATCATGCCCTCCAGCTTGGCCAGGGCTTCCGGCTTGATGGCGCGGACCATTTCCGTGCCGATGAATCCGGGTGAGATCGCGTTGACGCGAATACCGTAGCGAGCCAGCTCCTTGGCCCAGGTGACCGCCATGGCCGCCACGCCGGCCTTGGCCGCGGAATAGTTGCTCTGGCCCATGTTGCCGGCTCGCGAAATACTGGAAATATTGATGATCTGTCCCCCATTTCCAGCGCTGACCATCTGCTCGGCCGCTGCCCGTCCGCACAGAAAAACACCGGTCAGGTTGACGCTTATAACGGCGTTCCAATCCGCCAGTGACATTCGGCTGACACGCTCGCCATCCCTGAACTTCAGCATCAAGGCATCGCGCGTAATGCCGGCGTTATTGATCAGCACGTCGAGCCCGCCGAATTGATTGGCGATGAGTTCGAATGCCTGGTCTACCTGCAATTCATCACTGACGTCACACGCGAGGGTCAGGCAGTCGTCACGCGGGAGTTCAAGTTCGGCAACCAGCTGGTCGAGCAGGTCCTGGTTAAAATCCAATAATGCCAGTCGCGCACCCAATCCTCCCAGTCTTTTGGCCATTGCGGCGCCCAAACCGCCGCCTGCTCCGGTGATGGCAATGATCGATCCTTTAATGTTCATGTGATTTCCTTGTGGGTATCTCGGTGCAAATGAAAATTCGGGCTCATTCAGGACCTGGATGATTCCTGATCCTGGCCGAGGAAACGGGCGATTCCCGCCCGGGCTTGCGGTGTTTGTACTTGCTGGACGAATAGCTCCCGCTCTGCTTCCAGGCGCGCGCGCAGGATGCCGGTCTCGCCTTTGAGCAAGGCTTTGGTGTGGCCGATGCTGCTGGGCTCAAGGGCGCTGACTTGCTGCGCCCAGGCCAGCGCCGCTGCAACCGGGTTTGTGTCGGTCAGATCGTGGACCAGTCCCAGGTCGAGGCAGCGTTCAGCGGTTTCGGTGCAGTTGCCGTACAACCAGTTGGCGGTTTGCTGACGGCCAATGATGCTGGGCAGCAGGGCGGTCCAGCCGCCGTCCGGGCTGAAGCCGATCTTGCTGTACCAGGGCGTGATGGAAGCCCCGCGCTGCATGATGACCCGGTCGGCGCCCAATAACAGACCCAAGGCGCCACCCGTGACCAGGCCCTGCACCGCGCAGGCGACAGGTACCGGGTGTGTATATAGCGCCAGGATAGCCTCGTTAAGCAGTCCGACGAGTTCCCGGGCGTATTGCCCGATCGACTGCCGGTGCTGCCAGAATCCCTGCAGGTCACCGCCGGTGGAGAAAGAGCGGCCCTTGGCGGCCAGTACCAGCACCGGTGATTGTTTCACTCCAGGTTCTTGCAGCGTGTCGAGCAAGTCCCGCAAAAGCTCCGGCACCAGGGCGTTGTGGCGCTCCGGCCGATTCAGCCGGACCAGGGCCGCGAAGGGCTTGAGTTCCAGTGTGATCAGCCGCCGGGTCATCAGGCTTCAACGGGCTCGGCATCGCGCACGTAAACCAGCGCCCGGCCACTGGCCACCACCCGGCCGGCTGAGTCAGTGCAGGTCGTGGCCAGATCCACCAGGTGCTTTTCCGGGCGAATGCGGGTAATTTCCACCCGGGCCGTGAGTGCCTCACCCAGTGGAACTGCCTGGTGATAGTGGGTCTCCTGTTTCAGGTAGTTGGTGCCGGAACCGGGCAGTTCGACACCTAACAGGTAGGAGAACAAGGCGCCGATCAACGGTTCCGGCACTTGCTCGTTGCCGGGTATATGCTGGCTCAGGCGCGTGTAATCGGCCAGGTCCGCAGCAGTAAAACTGCGGCTGATCTCGGCGCTGTCACCGGGTTTCATGACAGGACCCGGCACTGGCCGGTGCAGGTCACCTGGCCGTCGGCCACCCGGCTCACTTCGAGCAGGATGTCCGGGCCGGCACGTTCAGCAGTGAAGCGCATGGCCTCGCCGGTGAAAGTGGGCGCCGTGAACTTCACCGCCTGTTCAGCCAGGGTTTGTCCCGGGGCCAGTTGTTCCACCAGTCCGCGCAGCACGCTGCACAGCAGCAGTCCATGGGCGACCGTGCGTCCGAAACGGGTCCGGGCCGCGAACTCGGGGTCGGTGTGAATCGGGTTGTCGTCCCCACTCAACCGGGCGAATCGGTCGAAGTCTTCCTGCGTGAAAGTGCACTCCCGCACGACTTGAGGACAAGCCATGGCGCACTAGTCCTTCGATTGTCGGGGCAGCAGGTGTTTCTGGATTTTGCCCGCCGCGGTGCGTGGAAAGTCTTCGACGGCAATGAATTGCTTGGGTATCTTGTAAGCCGCCAGGTGCTGTCGGCAGTAGGTCGCCAGTTCAGATGGATCGGGCAGGGCGCTATCGGGCCGGAGCAGCAGGTAGGCGTGACCCACCTCGCCCCACTGCGCGTCCGGCACACCGATCACCGCGCTTTCGAGCACCGCCGGGTGCTCGTTCAGCTGCTTTTCAATTTCTGCGGCGTAAACATTTTCGCCGCCGGAAATATACATGTCCTTGATGCGGCCTACGATGTAGTAATAACCGTCCTCGTCCTGCCGGCCCAGGTCGCCGCTACGGAGCCAGCCGCTTTCGGTCAGGGTTCTGGCTGTTTCCTCAGGCCGGTTGTAATAGCCGGGGGTCATGCCCAGCCCGGCGAACCATAATTCACCGGTCTCACCGCGAGGTACGTCGCGTCCATCGGAGCCGACCAGCCTGACCGAGGACATGAACTGCGCCTTGCCCACCGAACCGATTTTACGGGCGGCGTTCTCCTTGTCCATGAGAAACAGGGTGGGCCCCGTTTCAGTCATGCCCATACCATTGAGCACAATGGCGCCCTTGTCAGCGAACTGCTGGAACAGGTTGTCGGGCATGGGGGCGCCGCCGCAGCCCCAGCAACGTACCCGGCTGAGATCAAGTTCATTGAACCGGGGGTGCAGGCTGATGGCCTGGTAGATGGCCGGGACACCAAAGAAGGTATCCAGTCGGCCTGTCTCGATCAGTTCCACGGTCCGGTCGAGATCGAACCCGGGGGTAAACAGCGCCCGAGCGCCCATGATCAGGCCGGGCAGGGTAGTCAGATTAATGCCGCCGGTATGAAACAGCGGCAGGTAATTCAGCGTGGTGTCATCCACGCGCAACTCCATGCCCTGGGAAATGTTGATGTAGTTCGCCATGGAGGTCCCATAGGTCTGAATGACGGCCTTGGGCATCCCCGTCGTGCCCGAGGTGTAGAGCAGGTACCACGGTTCGTCCGATGGCCAGACGACTCGCCCAGCAAGAGGCTCCAGGCCGTCACAACGGGCGCGATAGCCGTGCTGGCCAGGATCGTCCAGGTCCAGTAGTGGCACCACACCGCCCGCGAGGCGCGCAGCGCAGTCGGCATCTTCGGACCCGTGAATGAGGCAACAGGCGTTGCAGTCGGCCATCAGGGGACCCAGTTCCGCGGGCGGCATGCGCCAGTTCAGCGGCACCAGGATGGCGCCCAGGCGTGCGCAGGCGAACAGCAGTTCGAAAAACTCCATGCGGTTGCGGCATAACAGGGCGACGCAGTCACCGTGGCCCACACCCAGACTGGCAAGCTGAGCGGCCGCCTGGCCGGTGCGCTGATCGAGTTGCTGATAGGTGATTGTCTCGCCACTGACCAGGTCCTCAAAGGCGATACGGTGCGGCGCGAGGTCGGCCCGCTTGGCGGGAATGTCATAAATGGGAAAACTCATTGCCTCGTCCTCAGGTATTCTTTTCCAGTCCCATGGCGATGAGATTGCCGCAACTGTTTGCGACGTCCTGTGGATCGACGTCCAGGTCCCACTCGCCAAAGCGCATGCCGACGAACACCATCATGCCCATGATGGCCCATGACCAGATCTCGAAGTCGCCTTCCCGGATTTCGCCGCGCCTGGCGGCTGCAGTCAGGTTTGCCCGATAAGCTTTTGCAAAACCTCCGTAATGTTCCATGAAGGCATCATTGGCCACGAATTCCGCCTCCGTGATGATGCGGTATAAGCCGGGGTGCTCACGGACGAACTCGAGGTAAGCCTTCAAGCCCTCGCGTTCGGCGGTCAGGCGGTCGGGTGCGTCCGTCACTCGTTCTGATATCCAGGCGCGTACCCGCTGGCTCATGTAACCCACCAGCGCACGGTAAATGGCTTCCTTGCTTTCGAAATAGGTATAGAACGTTCCCAGTGCGACGCCGGCGCGATGGGTGATGCCACTGATCGAGGCTGCGTAAAAGCCTTTTTCGCCAAACTCGACCTCTGCTGCCTGCAGGAGTTTGTCCCGGGTTTTCCGGCCGCGCGCGGTGCGGGGTAGTTTTTCCTGATTCGGTTTCTGTTTCATGTTGGGCAATCTTCCACAGTTGCGGTCGGATCACAAACCACACGCCGCCTCAGGTGTGCGTCTGGCTGGTCCGTGCCAGCAGGGCATGAAATGCCCGGTTGAATTCTTCCGGGTGGCACATGAAGGGCACGTGGCCGGCGCCGGGAACTGCCACTTCCTCGTAGACACCACCGCTGGTCTGGTAATCATCCAGCATTTTCCGGATTTGTTTCATCATGGGTTGCTGTGGGTACGACTCCGGTCCCGGGTAGCCCTCCAGCAGGCCGGCCAAGCCGCGTGTTGCCGGGTCGGAAGCCGCGGTATTCGAGACCGCAACGTCATTCGTGCCATAGATCCACAGTACCGTTGGCTTACTTTCAACCGCGAGAATTCGTTCGACCAGGTCACCTGTGTACCTGGGTGACATCGCGTTGGTCGCGCCCCAGCGGCCCGGCGCAAAGTAGGGCCAGTTAGGCGAGGTTTCGTGATCGCCGGGAAGGTCCTGTTCGCCCAGGTGTATCCTCAGGGTTCCCTCGAGCAGTTCGTCTTCGCGTCCGGGGATGAATGGCGGGCCCCAAACGAGCAGGCGGAGCACGTTTCGTGGGCTGAAGGGCGAGTCGGTCGTGCGATCGCCCTCACCGACCAGGCGGATCAGTTCGCGGTTCAGCAGGCCGCCGCCCGAACCTGAAAAATCGTCGTTCACTGGCGTGCCGAGCTCATCCCGGGTAGCGCCGAAGCCATAGGGTGATCCTGGTCCGGCCAACGTAACCGAGAGCAGGCGTTCCGGGCAGGCAGCCATCATCCACCAGGCCACCAGGCCCCCCAGCGAAACTCCGACCAGGTGAAACTGCTGAAAGCCCAGGTGATCCATCAGCGCGATGGCATCCTCCACGAGATCACTCATGCCCCTGCTGGCGTCAATCTTTGCGGTGGGATCGGCGTCACCAAAACCACGCATATCCGGTGCGACGGCGCGGTATTGCCCGGGCAGTTGCAGCATGGTCTCTTCCCACCAGGTTGCCGAGGAAAAGTTGCCGTGAAAAAACAACACTGGAATGCCGTCGGCCGGACCGGAGAGCAATACACGTGTGCGGAGCCGTGGGGTGCTGATCGCTCGCGCTTCGATCCCGGGCAGGGTAGCCATGGTCATGTCAGAAGATCCATCGGTGTGAAGTCTCTCATCTATGTGATTGCCTGTGACCGTTGGGTTATTTCCCGGGACCCCATTCGACGATGGCGCCGCCCCAGATGTAGCCGATGCCAGCTGCGATTATCGCCATGGTGTCGCCGGGCTTGAGCCGCCCTTGTTCGATACCCGCTTCGATGTTGATGATGGCGTCTTGTTCACCAATGTGGCCAACGTTGGACATGTAAACGCTCTGCTCCTCAGTCAGGCCCAGGTGCTGCAGCATTTCCCGGTGCCCTGATGGTTTCACCAGGGTCATGTTGAAGAAGTCGATATCGTCACGGGAGTAGGCATTGCCGTCGGGTTTGCGCCCGGAGCGCGCCAGTGCCGTGTCCACGCATTTGAGCCAGTTGCGGATCGAAACTTCCTCCATCCGGGCTTTCATTTTTTCCGGCTCAACCAGCCTGAACTTGAAGCCGCCTTTGGCCACCGCGCGGTCGTCAGGGTGTTGGATGGTGCCACTGGCCGGTACGATGACGTGGCGGCTCATCGAGCCATCGGCAATGATATGGATGCCCAGTACCCGGTTCTCGTGCCAGTCTCGTTTTACGATCATCGCCCCGGCCCCCGCACCGATGTTGAACAGAAAAGAGGTGTCCAGGTCAGTCAGGTCGATAAAGTGGGAAGTAGCGTAGCCGCCGGCAATCAGTATGGTGTTGATGCTGGGGTCGTCGGCCATCAGCCCCCGGGCCAATTGCAGCGCCGCGATGGTGGTGGCACAGCGGGTATGTACGTCGATTCCCCAGGCATTTTTGGCGCCGAGCTCATGCGCGAGATCGATGGCGGTGGTCCACAGCAGGTACTCGCGCCATTCCTCCGTCGTGCCCAACACCACGTCGATGTCCAGAGGGTCGATCCCTGCTTGCGCGACGGCCTTGCGCGCAGCACGCAGCGCCATTTCATTCGGATGGACATCCGGGTCGGCGACGTACTTCCGGTCGATACCGAGTTTTTCCCGCACGACCCATTCGGGCAGCCCGCTCTGCTGTGCGATTTCACCCGCCGTCAAAAAGCTGTCCGGAAAAAACGTTCCGGTCGAGACGATACCCATGCTGGTCATGTGGTGGGCCTCAAACCCCAAACTTGAAACCTGAATCAGGATTCATAATTTGTCACACTGCGGCCCGGATAACAAGTCCAGGGCAAGCTGCCAGGGTGCGCAGCGGCAATAAGTTCACTTCGACCAGGTCTCTATCAGCGCCGCTACCCCGGCGATCTGCTTACCGCTGCGTTGGTCGTAATCAGCGCCCGTGTAGCCCCACCAGTCCCAGCACCCCTGCGGATTGAACATCGAGGACTCGACCTGCGGATAAAGCACGATGATCTTGTTGGCTTCGGCCCATTCGTTCAACCCAGCCTGGTTGGCAAAGCGGTCCTCGATAAACTCCTTTCCCTGGCGACAACCATGGAAGGCGAGATGCAGGCGACACGCTGTCACGTCCTCTGCGCAGTCGACCGGAACGTAGGCGAAACCGGATTCACTGAAGCTGCCTCCCTCCGGTACGATGCCGGCTTGCTGCATGGGTCGAAGACCCTCGGCGCGTGCGGTAGCCGGGGGTTGGAGCGGGCCATACAGGTGCTGCAGGAAGATCCCGGCAGCGTCGTAGTCGCATGCGTTGATGAAGTCACCGCCCATTTCACCGCAGGGTGTTCCCTGGTCCCGGGTTGGCCAGCCATGGGCAACCGGTACGTCGCTGACGAGCGCGATAGAGTCTGCTCCCAGGAACTCCTGGTAAAACGCCTGGGTCGCCTCGGTAACGGCCAGGTTCACCACGACATCGGCCTGTCCATGAAACAGCCAGACACGGTCGTCGGCGAGATCTGTCAACGGGTCGATTTGTCCGCCCTCGGCGGCCGACCGGGTGGCCGCGACCAGGGCGGCCGGGTCCAGGTTGGCGCCGCTGATGCAGCGCCCCAATGCGTTGGCCAGGTTGCCCTCCGCGCAACGGTAAGGTCCGCCAGCCAACAGCGCTGCTCCGTTGATGGCGCCTGATAACGCGAAGTGTGCCTGGGTCGCGAGGTAGGCGCCGGATGAGATGCCCGACACCGTGACGCGGTTTGAGTCGATCTCATCCGCCCAACCGGAGGGGCCGGACACGGTGCACGCGAAGGATATTGCGAGAAGCTTGAAGCGGGTTAGGAACTTGTTCGACGCCACGGTTGTTCTCCCTGCAGATGGGCTGGGCTCGGCATTATAACTTGAAACTTGATTCATGTTTCATAAAGAAGCATACTTTGCCAGAATCCGCAGGCTCTGGCGCCCAAAAAAAGCGGAAACCGGAAAGCAAACGTCAACTGCCCGCAAGCGCAGACATGAACAGCGAGGAGACAGAAGTGTATATCTCAAGAACCCCATTGATGACGGCACTGAGCACGGCTCTGCTAATGAGCGCGGCAGGACCCGTGATCGCCCAGGAAGAAGAGACTGCAGGGAACTCGGCAGGCGCACTGGAAGAAGTGATCGTCACGGCCCGGCGCCGCGACGAGTCATTGCTCGATGTGCCCGTGTCAATCACGGCATTCGGCGCAGAACAACTCGAACGCATGGGTGCGCAGGACATTATTGCCGTTGGGCAGGCGGCGCCTAACGTGACGTTGGAAGTGTCTCGTGGCACCAACACCACGCTGACCGCATTCATTCGCGGCGTGGGCCAACAGGATCCGGTCGCGGGTTTCGAAGCGGGCATCGGCATGTACGTTGACGATGTCTATCTGAACCGCCCGCAAGCGGCTGTACTGGATATCTATGACGTTGAGCGTATCGAGGTATTGCGCGGCCCGCAGGGAACCCTGTACGGCAGGAACACCATTGGCGGCGCCATCAAGTACGTGACGAAGGACCTCTCTGAAGAAGGGGACGCGAAGTTGCGGCTGTCCTATGGCTCCTTCAACCAGATTGACATGGTGCTGACCGCTTCTGTGCCGTTGTCCGATAATTTCCGCATTGGTGGATCCGTGGCACGCCTGACCCGGGATGGGTTCGGTGATAACCTGAACCTCCCCGGAGTAGAGAATTACAACAAGGATGTCATAGGCGGCCGCATCTCGATGGAGTGGGATGTGACCGATGACTTCAGCCTTAAGCTTAGTGCTGACTCCGTCCATGACGAGTCAGAACCCAAGCAGGGTCATCGCCTGACCGTGGGGGTCATTTCCGGTGCCCCGGTGCTGGACAATGTGTTCGATACCCGCGCCGGACTCAATTCGCCCACGCAGCTGGTCGAAGCCTGGGGCGCGGCGCTGACGGCCGAGTGGGTGCTCAGTCCCAACGTGACCCTGCGTAATATCCTGTCGCACCGCGAAGATGACACCACCACGCCGATTGACTTTGACAGTTTGCCGGTCGAGGATCTCGATGTGCCGGCGATTTATGCCAACGAGCAGCTGTCGAATGAGCTGCAGCTGATCTACGAAGGCGATCGCCTGGGCGGCGTGGCCGGCTTCTATTGGCTCGATGCCAATGCTTTCAATACCTTCGACGTGATCCTCGCACAGCTGGGCTCGATTTTGTCGCCACCGTTACCGGGCCTGAACGCCAATACCTACGGCGATGTCGATACCGAGAGCTGGGCGGTTTATGCAGATTTCAGCTATGACCTCAGCGACCAGTGGAGCTTCTCCCTGGGTGGTCGTTACACGGAAGACAAGCGGACCTCGCGCGTACTGAGAACGACTTACCTGTTCGGTGCCTCGCCCGCCCTGGGTGGAAACGGCGTGCCGATCGCGGTCACCTCTGATTTTTATGGCAGCCAGACCGCTACCGAGTTTACGCCGCGCGCCTCCGTCAGCTGGACCCCGAACGATGACCAGAACCTGTATCTGAGCTACAGCGAAGGCTTCAAGGGCGGCAGCTTTGATCCGCGTGGGTATAGCACCCAAGCGCCAGATATCGATGGGGACGGTATTGTTTCCGATGATGAAATCTATGAGTTCATGGCCTTCGACCCCGAGTTTGTCGATACCTGGGAACTGGGCCTGAAATCGAGCTGGCTGGGTGGCCGCGTCAACACCAGCCTGGCATTTTTCATGTCCAACTACACCGATGTGCAGATTCCTGGCTCATTTGGTTTTGATTCTGACGGTGACGGCATCAATGAATCCTTCATTGGAATTACGACGAACGCGGCCGACGCAGACATCAATGGTGTTGAATTCGAGGGTACCGCCCTGCTGAGTGATTCCTTCACGCTGGGCTGGGCGATTGGTTACCTGGATGCGGAATTCAACGAGTTCATCGACGCCAGTGGTGAGAACGTTGCCGACGAACGGAACTTCCAGAATACGCCGGATCTGACCGGCAACGTGTCGATGACCTACCAGACGACGATGGACCTGTTTGGCAAGGCCGGCAATTTCTTCGTCATTGGTGCGGCCTCGTATCGGGATGACACCACCCAGTTCGAGTTTCCGACCCCAGAGCTGGATCAACCGTCCTTTACCTTGTGGGACCTCAGTTTCGTCTGGGAAGACGACGACGGTCACTGGCGTGCAGGCATTCATGGCAAGAACCTGTCTGACGAGGAGTACAAGGTTGCCGGTTACTACTACCCATACCCGGCCCTGGGTCTCGAAGGCACGGTGACGGCCTTTTACGGTAACCCGCGCACCGTCGTGGGCACCGTTGAATATCGTTTCTGATCTTCAGTATCGTCGAGCGGCGGACCTCCGGGTCCGCCGCCTGTCGTTTCAGATCGCGTAAACTGCGCGGATGGATCCAAGGAACACATCAAAGGGTTACCGGGCCTATGTCCTGTTCATCCTGGTTATCGTCTACACCTTCAATTTCATCGACCGCCAGATTGTCGGGATTCTGGCCATTCCCATCAAGGAAGACCTCGGCCTGACCGATACCCAGCTGGGCCTGATGGGCGGGCTGGCTTTTGCCTTGCTCTACACTACGTTGGCGATCCCCATTGCCATGGCTGCTGATCGCTTCAGCCGGACCTGGATCATGACGGGCGCCCTGGTGGTCTGGAGTGGCATGACGGCCGTCTGCGGCATGGCTCAGAACTTCTGGCAGTTGTTCCTGGCGCGACTGGGGGTCGGAATCGGTGAAGCAGGTGGTGTGGCGCCGGCTTACTCTCTGATCTCAGATTTTTACCCGCCGCAGCAAAGGGCCCGAGCGCTGAGCGTCTATTCCTTCGGTATCCCGATCGGCAGTGCGACGGGAATCGTGTTCGGTGGCATCATCGCGACCCTGGTCGATTGGCGGTTTGCTTTTGTGGTGGTCGGTGCGGCGGGTATCGTGCTGGCACCGATTTTCCGAGCCACGGTGCGTGAACCGGACCGGGGTGCGTATGACAAACCCGGCGTTTCGCAGGGTCCCGCCAGCCTGGCCGATATATTCAGAACCTTGATGAGAAAGCCCAGTTTCTGGGGTTTGTCACTGGGCGCCGCCTGTTCCTCCATGATGGGGTATGGCTTGTTCTTCTGGCTGCCGTCGTTTCTGGTTCGCAGTTTTGAAATCACCTTATTGCATGCCTCGCTGGCTTATGGTGCCATTTTACTGGTTGGGGGCATCGCAGGGACCTGGCTGGGCGGTTCGCTGGCGGATCGTTTTGGGCAGGACCGCCGTTCTGCTTACGCACGCATTCCGGCATTTGCCTTTCTGGCCACGGTGCCTTTCTACCTGGTGGGTGTTCTGTCGCCGACGCTGACCCTTTCGATCGTGGTTCTGACCGTGCCGACGGCCCTGGGCCTGGCCTGGCTGGGGCCGGTGATTTCCGCGGTACAGCACCTGGTGCCGCCCAACATGCGCGCCACGGCCTCGGCCATTTTCCTGTTTATCAACAACCTGATCGGGATTGGCCTGGGGACCCTGGCCATCGGTGCGATATCAGACGGACTGCAAGCCCAGTTCGGTAATGAATCCCTGCGCTACGCCATCCTCGCGGGAACGACTTTCTACCTGCTGGCGGCCGGAATATTCCTGCTGACAGCGCGCAGGCTGCAGCAGGACTGGGAAGGGTAGCTGCGGCGGGAAGTCAGGCTGCCTGACGCTGGATCTTGAGCAAGCGGGTCAGTTCGCTGGCGGGGTCGATCAGATCCTGCAACGTATAGCTTTCCAACACACTGATGTAGGCGTCCAGGGCTTCACTGATGATGTGCTGCAGCTTGCACGCCGGCGTGATGACGCAATGCCCATCCTTGTCGAAACACTCCACCATCACCAAGTCTTCTTCCGTGTCCCGAATGACGTCTGCCAGGCAGATTTCGTGGGGCTTCCTGGACAAGCGAATTCCGCCGCCCGGCCCTCTCTGGGCGGTCAGGTAGCCCATGCGGGTCAGCAAGCTGACCACCTTCATGAGGTGGTTCCGCGAGATGTTGTAGGAGTCCGAAATCTTGCGAATGGTGACGAGCCGATCATCTTGCAGACCAAGATAAATCAAGACACGAAGCGAGTAGTCGGTGAACCGGGTCAGGCGCATGGAATGCTCCAGGCGGGTTAGCATGGTTGAATTGCGACAATTTTAGATGCCCGCACGAGGCATGAATTTGATACAGGTCAGCTAATGAACAGTGACAGGCGTGAATTCCTGTCGGAACGGGCGCGTCGCGAATAACAGGCCACAAAAAACCCGGCGCTGCCGGGTTGCATGGGAATACTCGGCTGGCAAACTAGCCGTTCGCTTCCGTCTGGATCGAATCGTTTGCCAACAGTGAGGGGTGGGCTTCGCCAACGATGAAGCCTTCGGTCATGTCGGAGATGTCCTGGGCGTCCGGCGCTGGGGCCATCATCAGGAAAATCACCGCTGCCAACAGCAAGGTCGGTTTCAGCATGTCGCGGTATTCGCTCATCTTCCTGCTCCTTCAAAACGCGGCGGCTCGCCACGTCCCTGCGGATTTGTGGGCGTTCCTTCTCCCAAGTATCGATTAGAGTATGCGCGTGGTGGTGGATGTCAGGAACTGTTGAAACTGACAGGTTTCACAGGTAATTCTGACTGATTTTCAGCGGTTCGGATGGACTTGCCGGTTAAAACAACCGCTGGAAAAGTAAAGCAATAATCGGCGTGCTGTACTAGAGGCGGGTGACGCCTTGCGGCCCCCCGATCAGCACCAGGTCCGCTGGCCGTCGCGCGAACAGCCCGCAGGTGACCACACCAGGCATGTCATTGATCAGCGACTCTACGGCTACTGGATCCACCAGGTCGAGGTTGTGTACGTCCAGAATCCAGTTGCCATTGTCGGTCGTAAACCCTTCGCGCCATTCGGGCTGACCGCCCAGGCCGGCCAATTTGCGGGCGACCAGGCTGCGGGCCATGGGAATCACCTCGACCGGCAGGGGGAATTTGCCGAGCACCCGGACGCGTTTGCTTTCATCCACGATGCAGACGAATTTCTGGCTGGCCGCCGCCACAATTTTTTCCCGGGTGAGTGCGCCGCCGCCGCCCTTGATCAGTCGCCGGTGTGGATCGAACTCGTCCGCGCCGTCTACGTACAGGTCGAGACCGCCGCATTGGTTGAGATCGATAACCCGGATGCCATGCCCGCGCAAGCGCTCCGAAGTCGCCTCGGAGCTTGAGACCGCGGCTTCGATTCGAATCCGGCTGGCGGCCAGAGCGTCGATAAAGCAGTTGACTGTGCTGCCAGTGCCGACGCCGATGGTGCCGCCGTCTTCGACATGTTCCAGGGCGGCCTCTGCCACGAGGCGTTTGAGTTGATCCTGGTTCAGGGGTGCGTTGCTCATAAACGGTGCTCCGGAAGGCTCATGGGTCTTAAATTCGCAATTGGGCGGGCGGGAACGACAGCCAGCCATTTTCATTAACCAGTGCGTGCAGGGGTACATCCCAGCTTTCCCGTGGCAGGGATGACTCTTTTTGCGTGGAATATGCGACGCCGACCCGCAATGGTCGTGTAAGCGGGCCCTGACCTTCGAGCAACTGGTCGTAATAGCCGCCCCCCATGCCCAGGCGAGTTCCGGCAGGGTCGTAGGCAACCAGAGGCATCAGCAAAATATCGATGTCAGGCAATTCCAGGCAGGCCGTATCGGCAGGCTCGGCGATACCAAAGGCGTTTTGCAACATGTGGGTCCCGGTTCGCCAAAGCCTCATCGAAAGCCTGCTCGGACGGTCATGCGTCAGTACGGGAAGGGCAACCCGGATACCCTGTAAGTCCCACTGTTGCAGTGCAGGTCGCAAGTTCGGCTCGCCGTCGAAAGCGACGAATGCGGCTACGCAGCCAGGATCCAGTTCCTGGAACCGGTCCAGCAAATGTTGGCGTATCCGCTGGTCCATGAAATCTCTTTTCTTTTCGCTGATCGCACGGCGCCGTTGACGCACGGTCGCTCGCAGTTCCTGCTTGCGCTGAAGGGAATCCGTGTGATTCATGCCGTTTCGTGTAATCGGATAGGCAAGTGCGGGAGAAGAATGAAAGTGTCCTCCATGATGCCGTTACGAACCCGGTGACCTTGAACCAAAGGTTCAGGTGGGGCGGCTAGCTGGGCCTCAGGCTTTTCGCTTTGGAGCGAACATGCACACCGGCTGTCAGATTTGCCATCCCGAGGTCAATACGTAGGGACAAGGCATTAATCGAGCCCGCTGGCGAACATCACAGAGGACAGTTCTATTCTAGTCCATACCTGGGTTGAGCGCACCTTCGAGCTGATCGGCCAGGCGGCGGATGCGGGAATCGACGGTCTCACGTCGTCGTTGGTCCATGGACTGGAGTTTGAGCAATTCGTCCGCAAGGTTCAATGCCGTCATGACGGCAATGCGTTCCAGTGCCATCAGGTTGCCGGCCTTCTTGATCTCGCGCATCCGCTCGTCGAGCAGCGCGGCGGCTGACCTAAGGGCTTCACGTTCATCGGGTTGGCAGGTGAATTGATAGTCCCGGTCCAGAATGGATACCGAAATGGGGGCAGTCTCGCTTGACATCGGATTGTTCGCGTCAGACCTGCTCGAGTGCTTTGAGGCGATGGATCATGGCCTCGACCTTGGTTCGGGCCTCATCATTCTTGGCGACCAGGGCTGCGCGCTCAGCAACCAGTGACTCCTGGCGGTTCTGGAGTGAATGATTTTCTTCTTTCAGCTTGCTGATCTGGTTGAGCAGAGCGTGCATTTGCTGCTCCAATCGTTCCAGATCACGGCCGGTTTGTTCCAAGGTGTCCATAGGGACACTATAATTTGGCCTCGTAAGCCGGTCAATTGCCAAACTGCGACAAAGTTGCGGTGGCGTGATCCTGCCCGTTTAACCGGCCCGGTGGGGCCGGGCCGCCGCTGATTCGGAGAATTTTTGATGCCGCCAGTCGAACTACCCGATTTTGATTTTGCACTCAGCGAAGCGCGGGGTGACCTGGCTGCGACTGAATTGTCGGAATGCCACGGTGTCGCCTGTGGCCTGGTCTGCCGCCAGGCCGGAAGCGAGGGGGACCAGTTTCTTGGCTTGCTCGAGATGCTGCAGTTGCTGCCGGAGGTCACGGGCGGGTTGCGGCAGGTGATGTTGCAGGTGCATGAATCGGCCCGGTCACAATTGGCGGACGACCAGCTGCGGCTGACGCTGTGGCTGCCCGGTGACGAAGAGTCGCTGGACGAGCGCACGGCTGCGCTGGGCCAGTGGTGTACGGGATTTCTGGCCGGCATCGGCAGCGGCGAGGGTGGCCTCGGGACCTTGTCGGAGGAAGCCATGGAAGCGCTCGAAGATTTGCGCCAGATTGCTCACGCCGAGGTTGGAGATGGCGTGAGTGACGAGGAGGAAGAAGAAGCGTTCTTCCACGTTGCGGAGTACATTCGCGTGGTGACCATGCTGCTGCGTGAAGAACTGCGCGGCCCGGAGTCGGGCGATCGCATTCACTGAATTTCTGCAGGAATCCTTTCATGATCAAATCCAGCGAATACCAAAAACGGCGCAAGCAGTTGATGCGCAGTGCCGGCGAGGGCTCGATCATCATCGTCCGTGCGGCGCCCGAACGTATCCGCAATAACGATGTCATGTACCCGTATCGCCAGCGCAGTGATTTTCTCTACCTGTGCGGGCTGCGGGAGCCCGGGGCCATGTTGGTGCTGGCGCCGGAGAAGCGTGGCGGCAAGGCCGTGATGTTTTGCCGCGAGCGTGATCCAAAGCGTGAGATGTGGGACGGTCCGATGGTCGGAACCGAAGGGGCCGTGGCCGAATATGGCATGGACGAAGCCTATTCCATCGAACAGGCCGAGCAACGCTTGCCGGAGATGCTTCAGGATCGGGAGCGCATCTATTATGATCTCGGTCAGGATCACCACTTCGACCAGGAACTGATCGGCTGGGTAAGTGAGCTCAAGGGTAAACCCAGGCGCAAATTCCAGGCGCCGGATGAAATCATCGGCCTCGATCACATGCTGCACGACATGCGGTTGTACAAGAGCCGGGCAGAGCTGGGCGTCATGCGTCAGTCGGCCCGGGTTGCGGCCGAGGCCCACTGCCGGGCCATGCAGGTCTGCCGCCCCGGCATGACCGAAGGGCAGATCCATGCCGAGTTACTGCACACCTTCACCGCGCATCATTGCGAGACTTCCTATCTGCCCATTGTTGGCGGTGGCGCCAATGCCTGCGTGCTGCATTACATCGCCAACCGGGATGAACTGGCGGATGGAGATTTGCTGCTGATCGATGCCGGTGCTGAGTACGATGGTTACGCTTCCGATATCACACGGACTTTTCCGGTTAATGGCAAGTATTCCGGTCCGCAACGCGCGCTTTATGAATTGGTCCTGGCCGCGCAATTGGAGGCCATCGATCACGCGCGGGCTGGCCGGCAGTGGGATGATGTCCACATGGCCGCGGTTCGGGTCCTGACCCGTGGAATGCTCGACCTGGGTATCCTCAAAGGCGATTTCGACCAGGCCATCGAGGAAGAAACCTACAAGCAGTTTTACGTACACAACACCGGCCATTGGCTGGGTCTCGACGTTCACGACGTGGGCGAGTATCAGATCGACGGCCATTCCCGCGAACTGGAGCCCGGTATGGTCCTGACCGTTGAGCCCGGTTTGTATATCCACCCGGACGAGCGCAGCGTGCGCAAGCAATGGCGGGGGATCGGCATTCGTATCGAAGATGACATCGTTGTGACCCGGGATGAGCCGGAAGTGCTGTCAAAGGGCGTGCCCAAGACAGTGGCGGAAATCGAGAGCCTGATGGCCGCATGAACGAGCCTGCCGCCAATTTTGCCTGTGATGTCGCGATCGTTGGTGGCGGCCTGATCGGCGCCAGTCTGGCCTGTGCGCTTGCGCCACTGGGGTTGCGGGTCGCCCTGATCGAAGCGGTTTCCCGGCAGGCCGCCGCGCAGCCGAGTTTCGATGACCGCACCCTGGCCCTGAGCCAGAGTTCTTGCCGGATCCTGCAGGGTATCGGTGTCTGGGACGGGCTGGAACGTGACGCTACCCCGATTCGTCAAATTGTCGTGACCGAACTCGGACGGCCCGGCCGCGTGGTGCTCGACCCTGCCGAGACCGGGCAGTTCGAGTTTGGCCATGTGGTCGAAGCGAGGCAGTTCGGTGCAGCTTTGCAGAAGCGCCTTGCCGCGCTGTCCGGGGTGGAGGTGCTTTGCCCCGCAACGGTGACCGGCATTCGGCAGGGTGACGAGCAGGTCGACATCACGCTCGCCACGGCCAAGGGCGATCGTGCCATGGCGGCAAAATTGCTGGTTGCCGCGGATGGGGCTTTTTCAACCATTCGCCAATTGCTATCCATCTCTGCCAGTGAGCACGATTACCAGCAGACCGCAGTGATCTGTAACATAACTCCGGAACGGCACCACCAGGGGCGTGCTTTCGAGCGCTTCACGCCCACGGGTCCATTTGCGGTACTTCCGCACGCGGGTGACCGCTGCGGACTGGTCTGGTCGGTGGCCGCCGCCGAGGCTGAGCGCTTGCTGGCGCTGACCGATCCGGAATTCCTGGCGGCTGCCCGTGAGCGATTCGGTGACCATCTGGGTGCGTTCGTTCGGGTGGGGCAGCGGAGTTCATATCCCCTGAAATTGGTCAGGGCCGAACGTGATACCGACCAACGCGTCGTCATCCTCGGAAATGCAGCCCATGCGATCCATCCAGTTGGCGCCCAGGGTTTTAACCTGGGCTGTCGTGATGTTGCAGTGCTGGCTGAATTACTGGCGGCACGAACTGGCGGCGACCCCGGCGATCCAGAGATGTTGCGCGAATATAGCGCATGGCGGCGACCGGATCATGACACCACCATCGGTTTGTCCGATGGGCTGACCCGCCTGTTCGCCAACAACTCACCCCTGGCGTCCGCCGTGCGCAGCCTGGGCCTGGTTGCCCATGCCTTGTCGCCAGCTCTGCGCCGTCGCCTGGCCGCCGGGGCCATGGGGTACCGGGGTCGAATCCCGCGCCTGGCACAGGGCTTGCCCCTGGCAGGAATTCGAACGTGAGCGTCGGTAGTTCAGCGTACGACGTCGCGGTCGTGGGTGGCGGGATGGTCGGGGCTGCGGTCGCCAGCCTGCTCGGGCGCTGCGGTTTTTCCGTTGCCGTCATCGAGGCGCGTGAACCGGCCGTCTTCGATCCGGCTGGGGAAGTCGGGCTCAGGGTTTCGGCGATTTCCCCGGGTTCCGCGCGGGTGCTGGAGCAGGCCGGGGCCTGGCCGGCCATCGAACGCCAGCGCTGCTGCCCGTACCGTTCCATGCAGGTGGAAGAAGCGGGTCATCCCGGTGGCGTGGAGTTCGAAGCGGGGAGTTTCGGGCTGGAACGCCTGGGCACTATTGTTGAGAACGAACTGATCCAGGCCAGTCTCTGGTCGGCCCTGCAGGCCAACCCCCTGGTAGAAAGATTTTGTCCTGCGCGTGTGGCGTCATTCGATAATGGTACGGACGGGGTGAGCGTGACTTTGGAGGGTGGGCAGCGCCTCAAGACCGCCTTGCTGCTGGCTGCGGATGGTGCTGCTTCGCCGCTGCGCCGCCAGCTTGGAATTCGCCAGGATGTCTGGGACTATAACCAGCAGGGCCTGGTCGCTGTGGTCGAGACGGAACCGGATAATCCGGGCGTCGCGTGGCAGCGGTTCATGCCGGGTGGCCCGCTGGCTTTTCTGCCCTTGCGCGATGGCCGTTCATCCATGGTCTGGACGCGCCCCGCCCGTGAGGCGCAAGCTTTGCTGGCAGAAGACGATGACACGTTTCTCAAGGACCTGCAGGATGCCTCCCGCGATGGCATGGTTCGGCCGGTTTCGATCGGCCCCAGGGCGGCATTCCCCCTGGCCATGCGTTTGAGTGAATACTATGTCAGCGGCCGGGTCGTGCTGTTGGGTGATGCTGCCCACGTCGTTCACCCGCTAGCCGGGCAGGGTGTCAATATCGGTCTGGCCGATGCGGCGGCGCTGGTCGAGACGCTGCTGCAGTCGCGCGCTGCGGGGGTTGATCTGGCTGAGCCCGGCCGCCTCGCGCACTGGCAGCGCTGGCGGCGTTCCGAAAGCGAGTTGATGGCCGGCGGCACCCACGGAATCCGGACCTTGTTTACACCGCCAGCGCTGGGCGCGTTGCGCGCGTTCGGCCTGCGCCTGGTCGGGAAGAGCTGGCTGGCGCGCGATTTCTTCATTCATCGCGCTGCCGGGATGTCTCGCAATGCGCCTCGCCTGGCGCGCGGCGAGACCTTGAAGGACCTGTTGCGCGCATCTTAAGTTCGGCGCTTCATTTGACTTACCGCTGATCACCGCTTTAATTAGAAGAATCATTACGGAGGAATCACGACATGATCCATGCTTCCATACTCGATACGGTTGGCCGGACACCGGTGGTCCGTATCAATCGCCTGGCGCCTGAGGGCATTAACCTGTTCGTGAAGGTCGAGGCCTTCAACCCACTGGGGTCGGTGAAAGATCGCCTGGCTTTGGGCATCATTGAGGATGCTGAGCGGCGTGGCGTGCTGAAACCCGGTCAGACCGTGGTTGAGGCCACGTCAGGTAACACGGGAATTGCGTTAGCCATGGTGTGTGCGGTCAAGGGGCACCCATTCGTGTCCATCATGGCCGAGTCGTTCTCCATCGAGCGGCGCAAACTGATGCGTTTCCTGGGCGCCCGGGTGGTGCTGACTCCGGCCGCTGAACGCGGATCTGGCATGGTCCGGGTCGCAAAGGCACTGGCCGAGAAAAATGGCTGGTTCCTGACCGAACAGTTCGACAATGAAGCCAACCCGGCCTACCACCGGAATACCACCGGCCCGGAGATTCTGCGTGATTTTGCCGGTCAGCCGCTGGACTACTTTGTTTCCGGGTATGGCACGGGCGGCACGCTGACCGGGGCGGGACAGGTCATCAAGCTGGCGCGGCCAGAATGCCGCATCGTCGTTACCGAACCCGCAGGTGCCGCCTTGCTGGCAGGCAAGGAGTGGCAGCCGCACAAAATCCAGGGCTGGACTCCGGATTTCGTTCCCAGTGTGCTGGATCAAGAGTTGGCGGATGAGAATGTGCCCGTTACGGATGAAGAATCCATCGAGGCTTCTCGTCGCCTGGCAACACACGAAGGTATTTTCTGCGGGATCTCTTCCGGTGGCACCTTCGCCGCGGCGCTGAAAGTTGCAGAAAAGGCAGAACCCGGTGCGGCCATCCTGGCGATGCTGCCGGACACCGGTGAGCGTTACCTGTCGACCCCCCTGTTCGAGGGCATCAGCGAGGGTTCCAACGACGAGTTGCTCATCGGTCTGTGACGCACCGCGCTCCGTGAAGGGGCGCGTTTCAGGTGAGGAGCAACTCCGCCGGCAATTGCCGCACGCTGTCGGCAAGGCTATGCATCAGCGAACCCAAGGGTGAACTCCGCCGCCAGATCAGGGCGATCGTGCGACTGGGTGGGGGTGAGGCGAAAGGCCGGATCAGCAGGTTGGCGGTTGCCGGAATGGGCGGCTTGACGGCTAATACGGGCATCAGCGTGATGCCCACGTCCGCCGCCACCATCTGTCGCAGGGTTTCCATGCTGGTGGCATGAAAATCGACCCGCTCGCGAGCGCCTGCCAGGGCGCACACTTCCAGCGCCTGGTCGCGCAGACAGTGTCCGTCTTCCAGTAACAGCAACTCTTCACCTTCGAGATCGGCCAGGCGTATGTCACGTTGGTCCGCCAGAGGGTGAGTTGCCGGCACTGCCAGCATGAAAGGCTCCTCGAACAGCACTTCTACCTCGAGACCGTCAGCATGAATCGGCAGGGCCAGCATGGCGGCGTCCAGGCCACCGTTGTCGAGTTGTTCGAGCAGGTGCTCGGTTTTCTCTTCAGCCAGCTGCAGTTTCAACTCGGGAAAACGCTTGCGCAGAGCCGGCACGATGTGCGGTAACAGATAGGGAGCCAGCGTGGGGAACAGTCCCAGCCGCAACAAGCCGGTTTCGGGGTCGCGGCTGCGTCGGGCGGTCATTTTAATCTGCTCTATATCGCGCAGAACGTGCCGTGCCCGTTGCGCGATTTCCTCACCCACCGGCGTTAATTGCACTTTGCGCGGGATTCGCTCGACCAGCGCCACGCCCAGTTCTTCCTCGAGCTTCATGATTTGCGTGCTCAGGGTCGGCTGGCTGACGAAGCAGGCGTCGGCGGCCTTGCTGAAGTGGCGCAACTCGGCCAGTTTGACCAGGTACTGCAGGGCTCGAAGATTCATCGATATATCTTTTAATGAAATGAAAAATAGAATAATAATAGAAGGCAACTATATTTAAAAGAGACCGCGGTTCGCTGGCTAACGACGGCAATGCGAGAACGGTACAGGGCCTATAATCCATGTCCATGTGGTTCCGACTATTGACCCTGGTTTTTTCTATGCTGGCGCCGTGTTCCCCGGCCCTGTCCTGGGTGCCTGATGCGGGCGAGCTGGAGGCCTTGCAGGCCGGTGAGGCCGTGGTTGAATTTACCCAGACCGCTGAATCCGGCGGCGCGGCGCGGGTCAGCGTGCTGATGCACACCTCGGCCGCCGCCCTGTGGGAAGTGCTGTTGTCGTGCGAACGCAGTTTTGACTATGTCGACGGGTTGCAAGCGTGCGAGGTACTGGAAGGCGGTCTGGAACATTCCCTGGTGCGGCAAAGTGTCAAAAAGCATTGGTTGCTGCCGAGGTTGGACTATGTCATCGCGTTCGACCGCGTGCCTTTTACGTCGATTGAATTCCACAAAGTGGAAGGAGACCTGAAATTGCTGGAGGGTCGCTGGAGCTTCCGTGAAATGGGGCCGGGCCAGGGTCTGATGGTGACGCATGAAATTCGGGTGCAGCCCAGTTTTCCCGTCCCGCGCTGGCTGGTGCGGAGAAGCATTGCACGCGATGTGCCGGACATGCTGCTGTGTTTGCGCGCGCTGGCCAGTGGGTCCGCTGATGCAAGCCAGGCGGCTGCAGATGCGGCTCTATGCCCGTTCGAGGGTGTCAGGGCCTATTAGCCTCAGTTGAGATAGTAGCCGAAATCCATTTCCAGCAAGACCGCGAAGCCCCAGGAGGGCTGGCGTTTTTCCGCTTCGAAGTATCGCGGCCAGGTGAGCGTGGGGCCGGCATTGAGGAACAGCCACTCCCGATTCAGTTGTCGCCGAAAGCTCAGTTCAAATCCGAATTCAGTCAAGCTGACCTCGCCCTTCGTGCGGCCTCTCGCGAAGGTGCGCAAGGAAATACCGCGGTTCGCTTTCAGCCGGTGGTACCAGGTGTTGGCGGCCCACCAGTCGACTCCGTCGGTGTAGTCAGCCAGAGTACCAATCAACTCCCAACGTAAAATATTGTCATCGCTGAGTTCCCGGGCCGAGTCGAAGGCGGTGGTGGTGCCATAGCCTTTGTCATATCGCCAGAAAACCGTTTGGCGATAACGCAGGTCATGCGTCTCGCCTACTGCCCAGGATTTGACGTAACCAGCCTTTACATAAGGTTGGGGGGGGAACCGCAGACGCACGCCAATGGAGTAGTCCCAGCCATCCTCGCCCGGTTTCCGGCCTTTGTACCCCAGGCCGAATAACCATTCAGGTTGTTCTCCATCATTGATGCCCCGACGGAACGCACTGTCCTGTCTGGTTTCTGTTCCGCGAATATAGTCTTCCTCATCCACCCGGCCGATAAAGGCATTGAGGCGTGAGCTGACGTTAGGCAGGTCGGTACGCAGGCGGAACCTCATGCTGGGGTCGAACCCCTCGTATTGACTCCAGGACGAGCCCAGGGAAACACGGCCGTACAGTTCTTCTTCGCGAAAATCATGTGAAGATCCGAACAGGCTGTCGAACCAGCGAACGGCTACGCAGGAATACTTGAATACACCGCTTTGAACTTCTTCGGGGAGGGATTCGTCGGTGGGTTCCTGATCGCACTGGTCCGAGCCTTCGGCTTCAGGCTCAGGCTCCGCGGTCTGCTCGCCAGGTACTTCCCGGGGTAACTCTTGTGGCGGCACGTCGTCCGCCGTTTCAATTTCTGCGCCATTGGCGACCTCTGCCCAGGAAACGGCAGCGGCCAGCCAGAGAAGGGTGACGATCCTGATGTTCACGATTCCTTGTGCATCAAAGTCATGGCCTAGTATTTCAGATTAGTGGAGTGAGTTCCACGGCGCCGGCAGAATGCCCGCAACTGGGCGGACGTTTGCCGTAAAATAGCGCTTTCGTCTTCGCCCTGACAGTCACCGACCCGAATCGCATGAGCCAGCAAACCTTTCTGACCGGAATCACCACCACCGGGACACCACATCTCGGTAACTACGTGGGTGCCATCAAACCCGCCATCGCCGCCAGTCATGCCGGGGGTGTCGACTCCTATTATTTTTTGGCTGATTACCATGCCCTGATCAAGTGTCACGACCCGGCGGTCGTGCAGCGCTCGACCCTGGAAATCGCGGCAACCTGGCTCGCTCTGGGCCTGGACACGGATCATGCGGTGTTTTACCGCCAGTCCGACGTACCGGAGATCACCGAGCTGACCTGGCTGCTGACCTGCCATACGGCAAAGGGGCTGATGAACCGGGCGCATGCGTACAAGGCAGCAGTGCAGGAAAATGTGGACGCAGGTGAAGACCCCGATTTCGCCATCACCATGGGCTTGTTCAGTTACCCGGTGTTGATGGCGGCCGATATTCTGATGTTCAACGCCACCCACGTTCCGGTGGGGCGTGACCAGGTTCAGCACCTGGAGATGGCGCGCGATATTGCTCAGCGCTTCAATCATCATTTCGGGGACTTGTTCGCCCTGCCTGAAGCCGTAGTCGATGACGATGTGGCGGTTCTGCCCGGACACGATGGCCGCAAAATGTCAAAAAGCTACAACAACATTATCCCGCTGTGGCTGCCGGAGAAAAAGCTGCGCAAATCGATCATGAAGATCGTCACCAATTCCCTGGAGCCCGGGGAGCCCAAGGAAACGGCCGGCTCGGCATTGTTTGCCATCTATGCATCTTTCGCCAGCGCGGAACAGCGCCAGGGCATGCGCGAGGCGTTTGCTCAGGGTATTGCCTGGGGCGAGGCGAAGCAGCGGACTTTCGAATTGATCAACGCAGAACTCGCGTCGGCGCGAGAGCGTTACGAGGCGTTGATGGCGGAACCCGCGCGCATCGAACAGGCGCTCCGCGACGGAGCCGAACGGGCTCGAGCCTATGCTTCACCATTCATGGCCCGAATTCGCCAGGCCGTGGGTATTCGTCCGCTTGCCGGGTCCTGATTGAACCGGGGAGCTGGCATGGCCGAGGGTTTCGTTATCTCACCACCTGCCAGGCCGAGCGTGCGCGTGGCTGGGTCTGACCGATTATTCCCCATTCATCGTATCTACTGTGTCGGCCGTAACTATGCGGCGCATGCCGTGGAAATGGGCGGTGACCCCCAGCGCGAACCCCCTTTTTTCTTCTCCAAGCCGGCAGATGCCGCCACCCAGGCTGTGCAACTTTCCTATCCGCCACGGACCCACGATCTTCACCATGAGGTGGAGTTGGTGGCGGTCCTGGGCCGGGGTGGCAGAAACATAGCCCCGGAAAAAGCGCTGGAGCATGTCTTTGGCTACGCCGTGGGCGTCGACCTGACCCGGCGAGACCTGCAGACTGCAGCCAAGGGCGCGGGCAGGCCCTGGGATACGGCCAAGGGTTTCGATGCCTCGGCACCCATCTCAGAAATTCGGCCGGCCAGCGAGATAGGGCATCCAACCAAAGGCGCCATCGAATTGCGGCTGGACGGGCAACTGCGCCAGCAGGGCGACCTGGCGGACATGATCTGGTCGGTGGCGGAAGTGATCGCTGAATTGTCGACCTATTTTGAACTGTGGGCCGGTGATATGGTCTTTACCGGTACTCCACAGGGCGTCGGTGCCATTCCGCCCGGCGGGCGGATCGTTGCCAGCATCGCAGGCATTGGCAGCCTGGAATTCGCGCTGGACCGGGTTGAAGGATGAAACAAATGGAAGCCGAACCGAGACAACTGGAACCCGTGGTCGTCGCAGCCTTTTACAAGTTTGTACCGCTGGAGGATTATCGGGATCTGCGTAAGCCTTTGCTGAAGCAGTGCGAAGCCCTCGGCCTGATGGGCACTATCCTGTTGGCGGAAGAAGGCGTCAACGGCACCGTCGCCGGCAGCGCCCACGCGATCGGGCGCCTGTTTGAGTACATGCGCCAGGATGATCGTCTAGAGGATATCCAGTACAAACGCTCAGTGGCTCCCGAGGCGCCTTTTTA
>JAHEFS010000026.1 GCA_024640045.1 Chromatiales bacterium
ACCTGAAGAAAATCATCCCAGGCAAATTCCGGCATCAGGCCCGGGAGGTCTGCAAGTGGCACCGGGTTGTAAATCGCCACCATGTCACGGGCGTCTTCCTTGAGCATGTGGTCGTTGGCCAAACGGGTTTCCAGGGCCATGATCGTTTGCGCCGCGGCCGTGCCGTCGGGCAGGCCGGCCAGTTCGAACATCTTCTCAATGTGAGCGACGTACGCGGTACGAATGCCTTCAGCCTTGTCACCTTCCTCGAAGTAATACTCACGGTCAGGGAGGCCCAGGCCGCCCTGCGCTGCATAAATCATATAGGTGTTGGGGTCAGCGAAGTCAGCATACTGGCCGACCTGGAAGGGCATGTTGATGCCGACCTTGTTGGCTTCGGCAAAGAAAACCGCCAGGTCGTCCTGATCGCCGATAGTCGCAATGGTTTCAAACTCAGCTTCCAGCGGCTTGGCGCCCAACTGGTTGCGGGTTTCCATATCCATGTAGGATTTGTACAGGTCGCCTACTTTCTGTTCATCCGTTCCTTCAGCGAAGTCGCCTTCCGCGGATTCGGCGATGATGACCCGGACATTTTCCGTGGCGCGTTCGTGAACTTCCAGGCCAACGGAGTTGCTTGCCCGGTCGGCAGGAATCTCCGCGGTGGCCATCCAGCCGCCGTTGACGAAGGCATTGAAGTCATCGCCGGGACGAACGTTGGTATCCATGTTTTCCAGCAGCAGGCCGGAACTCATCGCGACCGTTGCCGGAGGCGGAGCTTCAGCTGTTTTTTGTGCGGTCTGCGGGGCGCGGTCCTGGCCGCAGGCGGAGAGAAGTAGTGCGAGCGTAATGCCCGGAATGAGTCTGTTCATGTTGGTCCTGCCTTGCAAAGAGGCCTGCAGTATAGATTTTCCTCCCGCCGAAACAACTGCCGGAGGTCACATATGGGGTTTTAAAGGTTTGAGCCCGCCCCAGCAGGCGCCGGGGCAGGCTGAGAAGATGCTTCGATTAGCCGATCGCAACCAGCTCGATATCGAAATTCAGGGCCTGGCCGGCCAGGGGGTGGTTGCCGTCGACCGTAATGGAGTCATCACCCACCGCGGTGACCGTCAGGTTGAGGGCCTGGCCATTGGGCTGCTGAGCGCGCAGGGCCATGCCTTCCTCGGGCACGAGATCGTCCGGCAGTGCACTTTTCGGGACTTCCTGGATCATCTGCTCGTGGCGAGGTCCGTAGGCATCCTCGGCCGGGATGTTGACGGATTTCTGGTCTCCCACTGCCATGCCCTCGACAGCCTTGTCGAAGCCGGGAATGACCTGGCCGGAACCGAGTTCAAATTCCAGCGGCTCGCGGCCCGCCGAGCTATCGAACTGGGTTCCGTCATTGAGGGTGCCCGTGTAGTGAATTTTTACGTTGTCGCCTGTTTTGGCGTTGCTCATGCTTTACTCCTTTCTGGATTTGTCAGGTTCGCATTCAGGGAACGGGCAGCTTGCTGCCGGCGATTCCGGTGTTTCCGGTATCAGGAAATTGCGAAGATGGGTTGTGAGTATTCGAAGTGGGTTATTCACGAAATAGGGGCGCGCAATCCTGAATTAAAGGGCGCAGCCCGGCTCAGGCAGTCCCTTCCGTCAGGTAATGGACCACTCGAATATTTTCCAGTGTCACCAGTCCGCCGCAGTTGGCCTGTTCGAACAATCGGGACAACTGCTGCTGAAAGGCCTCCACCTTGGCCGCCTCGTCCACGATTTCAATCACCATGGACAAATCAGAGGACAGGTCCAGGATCTTCGTCGTGCGGATCAGCGCGGTGGCGCCGAAACCCAACACGCCTTTGAGAACCGTTGCTCCGGCGAGTCCAGCTTCTCGGGCCTGCTTGACGATTTCCTCATACAGCGGCAGATGACCTAATTTGTCGCTTTCGCCGATAAAGATTCGCAGCAAAACAGCCTGTCCCGTGATTTCCATGGTTCACCTCAAAAGCATGTCGCTGATCAGCAAGCCCAGCAAAAATGCCAGCCCCGCTCCGGCCAGTGTGGCCACGAAGTAGCTCGACGCGAAAAAGTACTCGTTGTCCTGCACGAACTGCCCAAGCTCGTATATGAAGGAAGACAGGGTGGTGAATCCGCCGCAGAAACCCGTCGCCAGCAATAATCTCATTTCTGTCGAGAACAGTTCCGACTTGGCCCCGAATCCCGCCAGTAGCCCGATGATCAGGCAACCAGCCACATTGGACACCAGCGTCCCCCAAGGCAGGCTGAAGACGGCCAGGTTGCGCGTGGCCAGGGTCATGCCGTAACGAGTGATGCCGCCAGCCATGCTGCCGGCGCCGACCAGGATAAAGGGCATCAGGGATTGCAGCATGAGTCGATTGATTTCCGGTCAGAACTTTCGGGGCATTGACGCTAGTTTAACGGTAAAAGCCCGCTCAAGCCGTTGCGTGCTAGTATTCGTGCTTTCGCGTTTTCCCTGGGGTCGGAATTTGAGCCTGTTTTTGCTGAGCCTGTTCGGAGGCATGCTGCTGCTTTACGCGGGCGGAGAAGGCATGGTGCGTGGGTCGACTTCCCTGGGCTTGAGGCTCGGTATGACCCCCTTGTTGACGGGCATGACCATCGTGGCTTTCGGCACGAGTGCGCCGGAATTGATGGTCAGCCTGCAAGCTGCGCTGAGCGGACAGGGTAACCTGGCCATTGGCAACGTGGTGGGCTCGAACATCTGTAATATCGCCTTGATTCTCGGCCTGGCGACCCTGGTTCGGCCCATCAAGGTCGATGCCCGTCTCGTGCGTCATGACGTCCCCATCATGCTGGGATGTACCCTGATATTGATATTGATGTTACGGGATGACTGGGTGACGCGGCAGGAAGGGTTCCTGTTGTGCGCGCTGCTGGTTGCATTTCTGGCGTATTCGATCTGGGACGCGCGAGCGCCGAAGGCAAAAGTGAAAGCCGAATTCAAGCAAGCCGTGCGGAACGGGCAGCGGTCACTGCCCGGGTCTATTGTCTTGACAGTGGTGGGCCTCGGTTTGCTGGTGCTTGGCGGGCGGTTGTTCGTACAGGGCGCAGTGGGTATTTCCACTCATTTCGGGGTCGCCCCGGCCGTGATCGGCCTGTCGCTGGCCGCGGTCGGCACCAGTCTGCCTGAACTGGTCACTTCGGTCATCGCCGCTGCCCGTGGCTATGGCGACATGGCGGCCGGCAACGTGGTGGGATCAAATGTTTTCAACACACTGACCGTGCTTGGCGTGACGGGCAGCATCACGCCACTGAACGGTGACGGAGTGACGAATGTCGACCTGGGGGTGATGCTCTTTTTCACCCTGCTGTCGCTGCGGCTGCTCGCCACCGATTCGGTGATGGCGCGCCGGGAGGGGGCGGCCTTGCTGGTGGGATTTGCGGCCTACATGGTCTGGCTGTTTTCCTGACCCTCCGCTTGTTCTGTCTCGAAGCGCAGGGCCAACGCGCGGACCGCTTCCGGGCGCGAGTCGAACCGATTGGTCTCGCGGATCAAATCCAGCGATCCGAGCTTGCCCATCAGCCGGGCGACGGGTGCGGTCAGGCCGATCAGGAAGACGTCTTTGTCCGACTGGTTCGCCCTTTGGATGAGTTCTTCCAGGGCCAGGGCGGCGCTGAGGTCGATGCGCGGCACGTCGAGCAGGTCGATGATCAGCACCTGGTAAGTGCCGATCAGGCTGAACCTTCGGGTCATCTCGTTGGCTGCACCAAAGCTGATCAGGCCCGCCAGGTGTAAATACAGGGCGTGATCGCGGTGGGTGCGAAATTGTGCCGCTGTTTCCGGATCGAACAAGCGCTCTTGATCCGGATCAGTGATCGAACGCATCGATTCGACCTGTGTTTCGGCCATTTCCTTAACCAGGACCAGGCTGGCCATGACCACCCCGACTCCAACCGCAGTAATCACATCGACAAAAACCGTCAGAAACAACACAACCAGGAGCAGAACGAAATCACTGCGCGGTGCGCGGTGTACTCGCCGCAGGAATTGCCAGTCGATCACGTCGAAGCCGACCTTCATCAGGATACCGGCCAGGGCGGGAACTGGAATCAGTGCCACCACCGGGCCCAGCCCCAGGGCGACGCCAAGCAACACCACCGCATGAATCATGCCGGACCAGGGAGTCCGTCCACCGGCATGCACGTTGGACAGGGTACGAATGGTGGCGCCCGCGCCGGCGATGCCGCCGAACAGGCCCGCCACCATGTTGCCGATGCCTTGGCCCACCAGTTCACGGTCAGAATCGTGAAACGTACGCGTCACGTTGTCCGCCACCAGCGACGTCAGCAGACTGTCGATGGAACCCAGCGCGGCCAGCACCGCCGCCCAAATCAGCATGTTGTTGATCTGGGCGAAATCGACCTGTGGCCAATGCCAATTGGGCAGGCCACTGGCGACCTCTCCAAGCAGAGGCACGTTGCCGAGGAAAAAGGCAAGCACGGAGCCGGTGATCAGAGCCAGTAAATGCGCCGGAAAGACGCGACCAATTCGGCGCGGTGTGAACACGGTGACCGCCAGCGACAGCAGGCCCACCAGCATGGCATTGACATTGGGCTTGGCGAGGTAACCGGGAAGTACGCTCAGCGCGTTGATGACGTTGGTTGGGGTGGAGTATCCCAGCAAAGGGTCCAGTTGCATGATCAACAGGATGCATCCGATACCCGTCATGAATCCCGAGATCACCGGATAGGGCATCAGGTTGATGAAACGCCCGAGTCGCAAATAGCCCATCAGTATCTGGAAGGCGCCGGCCAGCATCACGACGGTGAAAGCGACCGCGGGTTGGCCGCCAAACTGGGTGAAAACCGATGCAGCGATGATGGTCATTGGGCCGGTGGGGCCTGAAATCTGGCTGGGTGTACCACCAAACAACGCGGCGAACAGGCCTACGCAGATGGCCCCATACAAACCCGCCAACGCACCCGCGCCCGAGGCCATGCCGAATGCCAGGGCCAACGGCAAGGCGACGATGGCGGCGGTCAGCCCACCACTGATGTCGCCGCGGATATTGTGGAATCCGGGCAGGTTGGGTTTGAACATGGGCACGGTCAGGCCTGGTTCGGGCCTGGGCCTCTAGCCATCCCGGTTCAGCTTGATTTCGATCGGACCCAGGCTGTCGAGGTGTACATCCCGCTGCGGGAACGCGATGGTGATGTCGTTTTCCCGGAAGAGTTCATCGACGCGAAAACGCAGGTCACTGCGAACCATGCGCAATTCGCGTTCTCCGGAGACGATCCGGCACCAGAACAGGGTTTCGAACACCAGCGAATTGTCGCCAAAGTCACTGAAGGCGACCACCGGCGCTGGTTCTCTGAGAATGTCGTCGATTTCGCCAATCGCCTGGTAGATCAGCTTTTCCACCAGGCGCACCGGGGAGCCGTAGGCCACGCCAATCAATACACTGGTTCGGATGTTGCGGTCCACCAATGTCCAGTTGATCAGCACCTGCTCCAGCAACTGGCTGTTTGGGACCATGATATGCACGCCATCGATGCGACGGATTCGGGTGGACCGGTTGCCAATATGTTCGACCATTCCTCGGGATTGCTCGATCTCGATGAAGTCGCCGATGCGCACCGGCCGTTCGGACATCAGGATCCAGCCACTGATGAAATTGTTGATGATATTTTGGGCGCCGAAACCAACCCCGACGGCCAGGGCGCCGGAAATGAAGGTGAAATGCGTGATCGGCACGTTGAGCAGGCTAAGCGCCAGCAACGTCGTGATGAGCACCAGGAAAATATAGATCAGGCGGCGGAGTATGGCGACGTTGTCGGGGGCGATGTCGAGTCGGGACAGACGCCGGCCAACCAGCTTCGAGATCAGGCCGCTCGCCAGTAACCCGAAGACGAAGACCAGCAGGGCGATGACCAGCAGGCTGACAGTCAGGGTTGTGCCGTCCCCAAATTGAAACAGCGGCTGATTCCAGATGGCCTTGTAGTCCATAGGTTCCTGATCGATCTCGGATGGGTTGTGGCCCAGTTTACCCGCAAAAGATTCAGCCAGCACCCACATGAGCACGACTGCTGGCGCTGGTTATACTGGAGGTCGCAGATAGGAGTACAGAGATGGTTTTGAAAATCGTCGTCGCCTCGCTCAACCCGGTCAAAATTGGAGCCGTTCGCGCAGCGTTTGAAATGCAGTTTCCCGAGGCAACGTTGGACCTGCGGCCGCTCGCGGTCGAATCGGGGGTCTCTGATCAACCCATGACTGATGATGAAACCCGCCAGGGGGCACGCAACCGCGCCAGCAAGGCTCGCGCCGTGGAACCGGCAGCGGATTTCTGGGTGGGGCTCGAGGGCGGGCTGGAAACCATCGATGAGGTGCTGATGGCGTTCGCGTGGATGGCCATAGCTGGCCCGGAAGGGAAAATCAGCGAGGCGCGCAGCGCAACCTTGCCCATGCCGCCGGCTGTCCAGGCCCTGGTGGCCGAGGGGCTGGAGTTGGGCGCCGCAAACGACCAGGTTTTTGCCACCGTTAACAGCAAGCAAAAGGGCGGTGCCTTCGGCCTGCTCACTGATGGTTTGTACACGAGAGAGGGTATCTATACACAAACCCTGGTGCTGGCGCTGGTGCCGTTCGTGCACGAACTCTGGCCTTGAGTAGCGCTGTCTGGCTTGGCAATTTCGGGGTACTACCCTATAGTTTCCCACGTGCCCGGGGCATGAAAGACAAGCAACCGGCACGCGTAGTTATAAAATAATCAGCCCCGGCACGAACCGCGGGCACCATCGGGGAGGCGGCACTCTTGCTGTTCAATTCGCTCACTTTCATCGTTTTTTTTGCCATCGTGCTGGCGTTGCATAACGCGCCGTTTTCCTGGCGAGTCAAGAAATCCAACCTGCTGATCGGCAGCTATATTTTCTACGCCGCCTGGAACCCGCCGTTCGTGCTCTTATTGTGGCTCTCGACGGTGGTCGATTGGGTCGTTGCCAACAAGCTGCACATCGAAACGCGGCAGGCAAAGCGAAAAATGCTGTTGTTTATCAGCATCCTGGTCAATCTCGGCATGCTGGGCTACTTCAAATACGGCGGCTTTTTGCTGGAGAATTTCCAGGCGCTGATGACCGCGATGGGGGTCGATTATCAGCCGCCTGACTGGAGCATCGTGTTGCCGGTCGGGATTTCGTTTTATACCTTTCAGACAATGGCTTATTCGCTGGACGTGTATCTGCGGCGGGCTGCCCCGGCTAAATCTTTCCTGGATTTCGCCCTGTTCGTGACCTTCTTTCCGCAACTGGTGGCCGGTCCGATCGTGCGCCCGACCCAGCTGATTCCACAGTTCAGGCTGCCGCGGGTGGCGACGCGTGAGCAGATGGCTTGGGGCCTGGGCCTGATTACACTGGGCCTGTTCAACAAGATCGTGGTGGCCGACAGCCTGCTTTCGATTCCGGCTGATGAGGTCTTTTCAGCCAAGGAGATGCTGCATCCGCTGGATGCCTGGCTGGGCACCCTGGCGTTTTCCGGCCAGATTTTCTGTGATTTCGCAGGTTATTCAACGACTGCCATCGGCGTGGCCTTGTGCCTCGGGTTTTCGCTGCCGGACAACTTCCGTTATCCCTACGCAGCGGTGGGTTTTTCAGATTTCTGGCGTCGCTGGCACATTTCGCTTTCGTCCTGGTTGCGTGACTACCTTTACATACCGCTGGGGGGCAACCGCAAGGGCGCCTGGCGCACCTATGCCAACCTGATGACGACCATGGTGCTGGGCGGCCTGTGGCACGGCGCCTCCTGGACTTTCGTGGTCTGGGGTGGTTTGCACGGCGCCTACCTCGCGGCCGAGCGTTGGCTCGGGGCTCGGTTCGGCGGCGCGCCAATCTGGCAGCGCTGGGCCCCTCGTGTTTTCCTGGCGCTGCTCACCTACTTCCTGGTCAACATTACCTGGGTGTTCTTCCGGGCACAGGATTTCGCCACGGCCTGGCGCCTGATCGACACCATGCTGACCTGGAACTTCGACGGCGAGAAGGTCCTGTTGACGGTCGATGCGTTGATCGTACCCATCGTGATCGGCACGATGCTGGTACTGCACTGGTACATGCGCAACCGCGAGTTGCACCAGGTAGTCACGGCTCTGCCGCGCTGGCTGCTGGGCGTGGCCTGGGGCGCCATGTTGTGGCTTATTATCATTGCACAGGGGCAAAGCGATGCCTTCATCTACTTCCAGTTCTAGGGCGGAAGCCGTCTACCAGCGACCACTGGCCTCGCTGGGCCGCAGTGGCTGGCTGGCGCTTGTTGTGGCCATTGTCCTGGTGTCGGCGTTCGAGGCCTGGGTCCGCAGCCAGGGGGTGCCTCCGGGCGCTTACCTGAACTCAGCCGGATCGTGGGCCGAGCAGCGCCGGCGAATTGACCAGGGCGAGGGCGATGCCTGGGTCTTCACGGGCTCATCGCGGGTCAAGTTCGACGTCCAGTTACCGGTCTGGGAGCGGCTCGATGGCAAGCCGCCCATCATGCTCGCGCTGGAAGGCACCAGCCCGACGCGGGTGCTGGAAGGCCTGGCCGAGGACGAGGATTTCACCGGCAAAGTCATCGTGGGTGTAGCCCCGGGCCTGTTTTTCAGTGGCTACGAGGGTCAGCGAAAATCCATTGACCGGTATGAGCAGGAGTCACCATCGCAATGGCTGGGACATCGCTTGTCCCTGTTCATTGAACCGCTTCTTTCTTTTTACGATCAGGAATTTGCAATTTCCAGGATATTGGGCCGGCTGGACCTGCCAATACGCGAGGGCATGGAGTGGGATCCGGAAGTTCGCCTGCTGGCTTTCCAGGACCGGCAGCGGAACACCCGCATGTGGGATCGGCTGGAGTACGACGCCGATTATCGCGAACTGGCGCGACGGATATGGGCGCAAGGCTGGAAGCCGTTCGCGGAGCGGGAACCCGAGTGGCAGGAACGGGCCCTGGAAAACCGGGGCAAACAGATTGACCGGGCGGTAGCGGCAGTGGAAAAGTTGCACGAACGCGGCGCCGAGGCCATATTCGTCACCATGCCCTATGACGGCCATTACGCGGTATCGGAGCCCGATCGCGCGCCACGGGAACTGGCCTGGGATGTGCTGATCGAGCGCACCGGCGCCCTTGGTCTGCATTTCGAAGACCACGAAGAGATGCAGGGGTATTATCTGCCCGAGTGGTCACACATGTCGGCCACCGAGGCAGACCGTTTTACCGAGGCCTTTTATGGCCTGGTGCAACGTAAATTGGCAGAACGAGAGGCGCAAGGAGAAACCCCATGAACATCCTGGTTGCAGTGGATTTATCGCCGGGTTCTGAAAAAGTGGTGGCAACGGCCGGGCGCCTGGCCAAACCAATGGGCGCCAAAGTGTACGTGGTGCACGTGGCTGAGCCAGAGCCCGATTTTGTTGGCTATGACGCAGGTCCGGAAGTGGTTCGGACCCAGGTCGCCGAGGAGTTGCATCGCGAACACCGCGATGTGCAAAACCTCGCACAAAGCCTGCGGGACGATGGACTGGATGCGACCGCTTTACTCATTCGTGGCCCGACCGTGGACACGGCCCTGAAAGAAGCGGCCAACCTGGAAGCCGACCTGATCGTGGTTGGCAGCCACGGGCACGGAGCCGTGTACGACGTATTGGTAGGCAGTTACTCGGCCGGCATTATTCGCCGATCGGAATTACCGGTGCTGGTGGTGCCCGTCCGCGAAGGTTGAGCTACCACCTGCCGGGTTCCTGGTAATCCGCTTCTTTACCCCGCGCCCGGCGCGTGGCGATGCGCTGGTTGGCGCCTGCCAGGACCCGAAGTTGATAAAAGGATTCCCGCGCCAGCACGCGGCCAGTCCCACCCCAGCTTTTCAGGTACAGGCGCTTGGCGGCTGCCAGTGCGTCCGGGGATCGTTGCTTCAGTATTTCTGCCAATTCCAGGCAGGAATTTTCCAGTTCATCGGACACTGAGGTCACGAGACCCAGTTCCAGCGCCTGCCGGGCGCTCAGGGTTTCCGCGGTCATTGCCAGCTTCAGCGCCTGGTCACGCGCCATGATGTCCCGCAAGGCCAGCGTGCCGCCCATGTCCGGGATCAATCCCCATTTGCCTTCCATTACAGAGAGCGAGGCATCGCTGTCGGCGATTCGGAAATCGCCACCGAGCGCGATCTGTAGCCCACCGCCCCAGCAGCGGCCCTGGAGGGCGACGATCACGGGTACCGGTAGCCGCCGCCAGCCCACATTGACCTCCTGCGCCAGGTTGGCCTGCCAGGGGAGCCATTTCCACATCAATTTGATCGCGGCACGCCGGTCTCCCATCACCGACTTGATGTCCAGCCCGGAGCAGAAATCCGGGCCGTTACCGGAGAGAATGACCACCCGTAGCCCCGGTTGTTTCCGCAGTTGCTTCTGCGCACCGACGATGGCCTTGAACATGGGGAAATCCAGCGCGTTCCGCTTCTCGGGTCGGTCGAGGGCTACCCGTGCGATCCCTCCATCGACATCGATCCGAACGCGGTCATTCATGCCGCTGGCAGGTTCTTGCGGATGGCGAGTCGCACTGTGTCAGCTTTCCGGCATCGACGGCGGCTGTTTCCAGCGGGTCAGGAAATACAGCACGGAACCGGCCAGGAAGAACAGGCCTGTCATAAGCCAGGAGTTCGGTGCGGCGTGGGTGATCAACCACAGGCACAGCAGCAGCGCGACGCCCGGAATTGCCAGGCCGCCGGGGAGGTGGAACGGCTCGCCCCCGGGATCGGCGGTTTTCTTGATACGCGGCAGGGCCGCGATGCAGACCATGTAAGTCAGCAGGCGTACCAGCGTGCTGATGACCGCCAGCCAGACGAAACTGCCAGTTAAAGCCATGATCAGGCACAGAGCGCCGTAGAACCAGATGGAGACGTGCGGTGTATGGTGCGTCGGGTGGACCTTGGCAAACCAGGCGGGCAGGCTGCCGTCCCGGCCCAGTGCGAAGGTCATGCGCGGCGCCGACAACAAAGACGAATGCAGGTTGCCGCCAATAGAAAACACCGCGCCCAGGGTTAGCATGGCAGCGCCCCAGGGGCCGAACAGGATTCCTGCGACATCAGCCAGCGCTTTGGAACTGCCTGCCAGTCCCGGCATGACTGCGTAGGACACCATCTGCACCAGCACGTACATGACCCCGATGATGAGTATGGTATTAATCAGTGCCCGCGGCAGGTCGCGCCGGGGGTTCTTGCCTTCGCCCGCCGTGACCACGGTCCCTTCGAAACCCACGTAGGCGTACAACACCAGCAAAATGCCTTCGCCCAGTTCGCCGATGGCGGGTAGCTCGGCGCCGATCAGTGCGCCCAGGTCGATTTTGCCCAGTCCGACCAGGATCAGCAGCGACAGCGGCAGGAGTTTCATCACCGTGAACACGTACAGCAGCCCGACGCTGTTGCGGACGCCCACCACGTTCAGCCAGGTCAGGCTGCCGATCAGTGCGGTCAGGGTCAGAGAATGCCAGGGCTCGCTGTCCAGGGGCGCCCAGAACCAGCTGGCGTAGGTCACCAGCAGGTTGGTATTGGCACCCATGGCGGCTACCCGGCTCAGGTATGCCAGCCAGCCGGTCTGAAACCCAACGAATGGACCGAAGGCGTGGCTGGCATAAGTCAGGGCGCCGCCGGTCTTGTTGAAATAGCTGGCCGCCTGGGCAAAGGACAGCACCACGGTCAGAACCAGGAGTCCGGCGAGGACGAACAACCACGGGCTGAAGGCGCCACTCATGGCCGCCGCCGCGGCCGGCAGGCCGAAAATGCCGGCGCCGATCACGCTGTTGATGTTGATGATGCCGAAGCCGAAGCTGCCGATGGCGCGTTCGAGTGCGGATTCCGGGTTTTTATCAGTTGTCATTTAATGGTCCCCGAACCTTGATTTTGGCCAAGCATACCCGAAACCGCGAGGGTACTGGACTCGACAACGGGCCGTGGCGGCTCACGCTCCAAAGGCTGCGATCAGGGATTGCGTGTCTTGATCGGTGGTGGAGTGGCCGAAGACAAACCGTGCGAGGTCGTCGTGGCCCGGCCAGTACAGAAATTCGATGCCGGCGGCCTCGACCCGCTGAAGTCCTTCGGCGCTCCAGCGCACAAACACCTCGTTGGCCTCGGCCGGGTATTCCAGTCGCGCTTCGGGGTGGGCTTCCACGGCGCCGGCAAACGTCGCGGCCTGCGCGTTGGCATGACGGGCGAGTTCCAGCCAGAGTCCGTCGTGGATATAGGCCAGCAGTTGAGCCGAGACGTAGCGCATCTTGCTGAACAGGTGGCCTGAACGTTTGCGCAGGCGTTCGGCGACTTCCAGCTTGTCCTGCTGATCGAAAAAGAGCAGGGCCTCGGCTGCCATGCAGCCGTTTTTGCTGGCGCCAAAAGACAGCATCTGTACGCCGGCTTTCCAGGTGACGTCCGCTGGTTCACACCCGAGGGCGGCCACGGCATTGCCGAACCGGGCGCCATCCAGGTGGGTGGCCATGCCCTTTTCAGCTGCGACCGCACACAGCGCGGCGATTTCATCAGCTTGGTAAACGCTGCCGGATTCGGTGCTCTGGGTCAGGCTGATGCTGGCGGGCGCGTAACTGTGCACGCCGTGTCCTTCGCTGGCGTGGATAGCCTTGCGCAACACTTCTGGCTGCATCTTGCCTTCGGGCCCGTCGACAGGCACCAGGCGCAGGCCGTTACCAAAAAACTCCGGCGCACCGGACTCGTCGCAGAAAATATGCGCGTTGCGGTGGCAGAACACGCTGCCCCAGGGCGGGGTCACGGCTGCCAGGGCAATCGAATTGGCAACGGTGCCGGTTGCTACCGGCAGTACACGCACCGTGGTGCCGAACAGTGCCGAGAAGGCATCGTCGAGGCGCAGCGACCAGTCGTCCTCGGCATAGGAATGCGCCGTGCCTTGATTGGCGGCCTCCAGGGCCTTCCAGACCGGTGCCGCGACCGGCGTTTCGTTATCGCTTCTGAAGTTGGCGCTCATGGAGCCTTTGATTCCCGCATTGTGGTCAGCGACCGATTATAGGGATAATCAGCCGCCATGGAATCCCGGGCCGCCATCGAAGAACTCGAAGGACAGTTACAGCATCTGCTACAGGCTGACGCGGCCTGGTGCGCGAAGCGCCTTGAAGGGGCCCGGGACCGGTTGCAAAGACAGCAGCCCGTGGACCGGATACTGCAACAGGTTATGGACCGCATGCAGACCTCGGCCGAGCGCCGACGCCTCCGCCAGCAAGGTCTGCCGGTGCCTTCATACGATGGCAGTCTGCCCATCCACGCCCACGGTGAGGCCATCGTGGCAGCCATTCGTGAACACCAGGTGCTGATCCTCGCCGGAGAAACGGGGTCAGGCAAGACCACCCAGCTGCCCAAGCTGTGCCTGCAGGCCGGCCGCGGCGTACGCGGCCTGGTTGGCTGTACCCAGCCGCGCCGGATTGCTGCCCGCGCGATGGCCGAACGCGTCGCCGAGGAACTCGGCGTCAACCTGGGCACTGCGGTCGGTTACCAGGTGCGCTTTCGTGAACGCATCAGCGCGGACAGCTACATCAAGTTCATGACCGATGGGATCCTGCTGGCGGAAACGGGTCATGACCGTGATCTCGATGCTTACGACACCCTGGTCATCGACGAAGCGCATGAGCGCAGCCTGAATATCGATTTTCTGCTGGGCTACATCAAGCAATTGTTGCCTCGCCGGCCGGATCTGCGCGTGATTATCACGTCTGCCACCATCGACACGGATAAATTTTCCCGCCATTTTCATGACGCCCCGGTGATCGAGGTGTCTGGCCGCGGCTACCCGGTCGAGGTGGTCTACCAGCCCGTCGGGGATGACGAGGATTCGCGCTCGCCAGACAACCGGAATATCTACCGGGGTATTGCCGATGCCGTGAACCGCTTGAGCCGGGTCGATGCGCAGGGCGATATCCTGGTTTTCCTGTCCGGTGAACGCGAGATTCGGGAGGCGATGCAGTACCTGGGCCGGCAGAGCCTGCGACATACCGAGGTGTTGCCGCTCTACGCACGCCTGTCCGGTTCCGAGCAACGCCGTGTCTTTCACCCGGGTCCGGCGCGCCGGATCATTCTCAGTACCAACGTGGCCGAAACCAGTCTCACGGTGCCTCGCATCCGGTTCGTGATCGATACCGGTTTTGCCCGGATCAGCCGTTACGCCCACCGCAGCAGGATTCAGCGGCTGCCTATTGAGCCGGTTTCCCAGGCCAGTGCCAACCAGCGTCTGGGTCGTTGTGGGCGGCTCGGTCCCGGCACCTGCGTGCGCCTTTACAGCGAGGAAGATTTCTCGCTCCGACCGGAATTTACGGAGCCGGAAGTCCTGCGCACCTCGCTGGCCTCGGTCATCCTGCGCATGTCGACCATGGGGCTGGGCGTGGTAGAAGAGTTTCCGTTCATCGACCCGCCTGCCCCGCGCATGATCAGTGATGCCTATCAACTGCTATTCGAACTCGGCGCGGTCGATGAGGATCGCGAGCCGACCCGCCTGGGCCATCAACTGGCAGGCTGGCCGCTGGACGTGCGTCTGGCCCGGATGCTGGTCGAAGGCGCGCAGCAAGGTTGCCTGGAAGATCTGCTGGTGCTGGCGGCGGGACTCAGTATCCAGGACCCGCGTGAGCGCCCGCTCGAGGCCCAGGACGCGGCTGACCAGGCGCATGGCCGCTTTACTGATGACAAATCCGACTTTGTCACCCTGCTGAAGCTGTGGCAATACCTGCGCGAGGCCCGCCGTGCGCACACGGGCAACCAGTTCCGCAAGTTGTGCCGACGAGAATTTCTCAATTGGCAGCGCGTGCTGGAATGGTTCGACCTCTACCAGCAGTTGCGTGACCAGGCTCGCGAGGAGCGGTTGGCCCTGAAGGGTGGCCATGGCAGCTTTGCCCAGGTACACATGGCTCTGCTCTCTGGTTTGTTGAGCCAGGTCGGCCAAAAGGACCCCGAAGATCCATCGTACCTGGGCGCGCGTGGCCGCCGTTTTCATATCTTCCCCGGTTCTGGCTTATTCGGACGGGCCCCGAAGTGGTTGATGTCGGCCGAGATCGTCGAGACGACGCGCCCTTATGCGCGCGTTAACGCGCAAATCGAAGCCGCCTGGATTGAGCAACTGGGCAGACACCTGCTCAAGCGTCGCCATTTTGACCCTTACTGGTCGCGCAAGCGGGGCGAGGTCATGGCCTACGAGCAGGTCAGCCTGTTCGGCCTGGTGCTGGTCGAGCGACGCCGGGTGCGCTACGCCTCCGTCGATCCCGTGGAGGCCCGCCGGATATTCATTCTCGAGGCGCTGGTCCGGGACGACCTGGAACAGAGATTACCGTTCATGCGCTCCAACGCGGCCTTGAAAGCAGAGGTGGAACAAGCCGAGCACAAGCGGCGAGCGCGGGATGTGCTGGTGGAAGAGGCTGAGCTGGCGCGGTTCTACCACGCACAGCTTCCAGAGCCGGTTTGCAGCATTCGTTCCTTGCAGCAGTGGCTGAAGCAGCGCGGGCCGGAGGCGGAACGTTCGCTGTGCTTCAGTCGTTCGCTGTTGCTGCGAGAGGACGCAGGTGACGCGGCTGCGGACTTGTGGCCCGACAAACTCGATTCCGGCGGTTATCAATTGACCCTCGAATACCTGTTCGAACCCGGTGACTCTGCCGATGGCGTGAGTGTGCGGGTTCCATTGGAGCTGTTGAATACCCTGGAGGCCGGTCGTGCCCAATGGCTGGTGCCGGGCTTGCTCAGCGAAAAGATCATTGCATTGATCAAAACCCTGCCCAAGCCGGTGCGCCGCGTGTTGACACCCGCCCCACAGTTTGCAACCCAGGCCCTGGAGCGGTTGGCGCAAGCGCATGACACGGCCCTGATTGCGAATCTGGCGCGTGTACTGAGCGAATTGTCCCGGGTGCCGATTGCCCCTGAAGAGTTCGATGAGTCCGCGTTGCCGGACCACCTTCGAATGCGGTTCGTTATCCACGATGCGACCGGTCAGGTGTTGGCTTCCGGCAGAGACCTCGAGGCCTTGCAAGAGCGCTTTGGCAGCCGAGCCCGGCGCCGCTTCATGGACCGGCAGGGAGCTGACTGGAACCGTGACGGAGAAACCGAGTGGGTGTTCGGTGAATTGCCGGTCAGCGTGAAGACTGCGCGAGGGGTGCCAGCCTGGCCGGCCCTGGTGGACCAGGAGGACGCGGTCGGGTTGCGCTTGTTCGACACGAGGGAGGACGCGGCCATTGCCCATAGTGGCGGGATCTTGCGCTTGCTGGCCCTGGCGGTCAGCGACAAGTTGCGCTACCTGGAGAAAAACCACGGCCTGTCACAGGCAGCGAGACTGGCCTGGGCGCCCTACGGCAGCATCCCGCAATTGATCACGGACCTGGCGGGGGCGGCCCTGGTCGAGGCGGCCGGCGAGCAGGCGTTTACGATCCGCACGGGCAAGGCGTTCGAGCAATGGGTTCAGCAGGCGAGACAGGCACTGGGCAAAGTGTTCCAGCGGCATGCCGCCACGCTGGAAAACAGCCTGATGCTGGCGAAGGCGATTGCCGGTCAACTCGATGCGGGGTTCGCGCGCCAGCGTCCCGAGGTGTTCGAGGACATGCAGGCGCAGCTGCACGATTTGATTTACGAAGGGTTCCTGCACGACCTGGCGCCGGGGCGCTTCAGCCATTACCCGCGTTACCTGGAGGCCATGCGTTTCCGGCTGGAACGGTTGGCGCTGAACCCGGCGCGAGATGCCAGGCTGATGCAGCAGATTACGCCGTGGTGGCGCCGCTACCTCGACCGTGTCGCGGCGGGTGTGGTTTACGATGAAGCGCTCGATCGCTATCGCTGGCTGTTGGAGGAGTATCGCGTTTCGCTGTTCGCACAGCAGTTGGGAACGGCAGAGAAAGCCTCGCCCAAGCGCTTGGGCGAGGCCTGGCAATCGGTGATTAGTTCCGCTTGAGGTTCAGCTCGATTTTTTTCGTGGAGGACAGTTGCACGCGGACCGTTTCGCTTTGCAAGTCGCCAGGTTGAGCGGCAGGAGAGCCCGTCTTTGACAGGCGCGCCAGCAATTCGACTTCTTCCACACCGGAAATGGGCATGTTTTCCATCATGCTGTTGGCGTCACTGATAAAGGCGATCGCCGGGAAAGTCGGTTGCGACATGCGCGCGACACCCAATGGTGGACCCGGCACCGCGGGGTTGCGCACGATGACGAACAGGGCCGCGTTCGCAGGCAGATCACCCACTCCATCAGGCGCCTTCACATCGACACGCAATCCGCTCCAGCCGCCCGTGGCCACCGGGGCGTCGTCTTCCTCGTCGTCGGGTCCACGCCGGGGTTCGGTCGCGGCGACCTCGGCCGCAGGGGCAACCTGGTTGTCGGTTGGCGCTTCCATCGGGGCTGTTTGTTCGCCAGATCGGGCACGGATCTGTGACATCTGTTGTTCCACTGAAGCCAGGATCGGCGAGCCGGGTTCGAGCTGGGCGCTCAGGCGGCCCCATAGTTCCAGGGCGCGCTCATCATCGCCATCCTGGGCGGCGGCGATGCCCAGCAGCCAAAGGCCCTTCTGCTGATTGGGGTCGAGCTCCAATACCTGTTCAAGCATTCCCCGGACTTCCGGATCGACCGACTGGTTGCCCGAGGTGAACAGCTTCGCCTCGGCCAGTTCCACGATCACCAGCGGATCATTGGGCGCCAACTGTATTGCACGTATCAGGGCGACTTCGGCCTGGTCGTACTTCTGCATGGCCTTGTAGCTCCGGCCCAGCAGCACCCAGCCATCGGCATCGGCTGGATTTTCCTGCAGCCTGCGTTCAAGGCCAGCGACCATGTTGTCCATTTCCATGCTGGCCTCGCCGGGATGGTTGGCGGCCTGGGTTGCCTTGCCCGGCGTGCCCGTGACGCCAATGCCTTCCGGCGTTCCAACGGCCTGGTAGAGCCCCAGCGAAACGACAGGAACCACGAGGACCAGCGCCAGACCGTAGTTGCGCACAGCGGCGCGCTCTTTCAGCAGGGGCCAGCATATGTAGGCTGCCGCCACCAGGCCGATGGCGATGGCCAGAATCCAGAAGGTCATTCGTTTTCTCCGTCCGGTGAAGCAACCATCGCGCTTTGCCGTTTTACGATCACGGCGATGATGACTCCACCCATCAGTAGCAACAGGATAGGGGCCGCCCAGAGCACCACGGTATTGCCCTTCACTGGCGGTTTGTAGAGCACGAAGTCGCCGTAACGCTCGACCAGGAAGTTCTTGATTTCCTCGTCCGTGCGTCCGGCCAACATCATGTCGTGAATTTCTTCCCGCAGATCATGCGCCAGGGGAGCGTCAGAGTCGGCAAGGTTCTGGTTCTGACATACCAGGCAACGCAATTCTGCGGTCAGGCGATTGAACCGTTCTTCCTGCTCGACGCTGTTGAAAATCAGTGGTTCCTGGTTGACCTGGATCTGGGCAGAGCCAGCGATAGACCAGGCCGCGAGAAAGGCCAGCAGGGTGTAATTCAGCTTTTTCATAGTTGTTTCCGCTCCATCTCTTCCACCATGGGCAGAATGACTTCCGCGATCACGTCCGGGGTCAGGGCGCCAATTTGCTTGTAGACGACTTCGCCGTCGGGCGCGATGAGGAACGATTCAGGGGCAGCATAAACACCGAAATTGATGCTGACGCGACCGTCGTAGTCGGTGATGATGACATCGTAGGGGTCGCCATGCTGCGCCAGCCAGTCACGGGCGTCCGCCGGTTCATCACGGAAATTGAGCCCCACGACGCGCAAGCGCCCGGAGCGGGCCAGGTCGGTGATATAGGGGTGCTCGTAAACACAGGTGACGCACCAACTGGCCCAGAAGTTGACCAGGTAGGGTTGGCCCTTGAAGTCTTCCGGGCTAAGCGACCTGCTGGGGTCTTTCAGCATCGGCAGATCGAACTGGGGAATCTGCCGCCCTATGAGGGGTGAAGGGATATTGGTCTTGTTGTCCGCGATCTTCAGACCTACTGCCAACAGGATCCCCAGCAGCACGAACAGGACCAGGGGGAGAAAGCGCGACATCATGATGCTGTGGCCTCCAGTGCCGGAGCCCTTTCTTCGCTTCCGGCTTTCTGTTTGCGGTAGCGGCGATCGCCGGCCGCCAGGAATCCGGCAGCGGTCATGAACAGCGCGCCCAGCCAGATCCAGCGGACAAAGGGCTTGTGATACAGGCGTACGGCCCAGGCCTGTCCACCGTCCAGGGGCTCACCCAGTGACACGTAGATATCGCGGGTAAAGCCGGCATCGATCGCGGCTTCCGTCATGACCTGCTGGCTGGCGAAATAACGCCGCTTTTCGGAATACAGCCGAGTGACTTCCGCGCCGTCCCGGGAGATGATGAATTCACCGCGATCGGCCACGAAGTTGGGGCCTTCGACGCCGCGGATTTCATTCAGATGAAAATCGTAACCAGCCAGTTCGAAGTGATCACCGGCTTCCATGCGCAAGTGTTTTTCGGAACTGATCGCCCCGGTCATGGCCACGCCGATGATGAATACGCCGAGGCCGAAATGCGCCAGGGTCATGGCCGTTTCCGCGCGAGTGAAGTGGCCCTGCTTGCGCAAGCGCTGCAGCGGCCAGGCCAGGGCAGCTGCCATGACCCAGGTTCCGGCGGTGACGCCTGCGACGCCCTGCAGCCCGGCTTCGGGCGCCAGGCCCCAGGTGGCTGCGCCGGCGGCCAGGGCCAGGATCAGCGGAATCGCGAGTTGTTTCAGAACCCGCCCCAGGCTGTCATTGCGCCATCGGGTGAAGACACCGACCGGCATGGCGAGCACCATCGGGACCAGCAAAATCATGAACAACAGGCCGAAATAGGGCGCGCCGACGGAGATCTTGCCGGCGTTCAGTGCATCAACGGCCAATGGGTAAAGGGTACCCAGCAGCACCATGGCGCACATGACGGTCAACAGCAGGTTGTTCACCAGCAAAAAAGTTTCGCGGGACATCCCGCCGAAGCCTTCGCCGTGGGTCATTTTGGGCGCCTTGATGGCGAACAGGGTCAAAGACCCCCCTACGACCACGATCAGGTAGGCGAGAATGAATACGCCCCGCGTTGGGTCCGAAGCGAAAGCATGTACCGAGGTGAGAACGCCGGAACGCACCAGGAACGTGCCCAGCAAGCTGAGCGAGAAGGCCGCGATGGCCAGCAGCAGCGTCCAGTTGCGGAAGGCCCCCCGTTTCTCCGTCACCGACTGCGAGTGCAGCAGGGCGGTACCGACCAGCCAGGGCATGAATGAGGCGTTTTCCACCGGGTCCCAGAACCACCATCCGCCCCAGCCCAGTTCGTAATAGGCCCACCAACTGCCTAAAGCAATCCCCAGGGTCAAAAAGGCCCAGGCCACGTGTGTCCAGGGCCGCGACCAGCGCACCCATTCCTTGGTCACCTGCCCACCCAGCAGGGCGGCTACGGCGAAAGCGAAGGCGACCGCGAAACCCACGTAGCCCATGTACAGCATGGGCGGGTGAATGATCAGGCCCGGATCCTGCAGCAAGGGATTCAGGTCACGGCCGTCAACTGCCGGCGGCAGGATGCGGCCAAAGGGATTGGAGGTGTAGATGATAAACAACAGGAATCCGACGGAGACCAGTCCGAGAACACCCAACACGCGGGCCCGGAATGCCTCAGGTAATGATTTGCTGAACAGCGCAACGGCCAGGGTCCACAAGGCCAGAATCATTTCCCAGAGCAGCAAAGATCCCTCATGCGAACCCCAGACTGCGGAAAACCGGTACTGCAATGGCAGCAGAGAGTTGCTGTTGAGGGCGACATACTCCACCGAGAAATCATTCACGATGAAGGCCCGGGTCAGGAGTACGAAGGCGGCGATCAATAGCACGGCTTGTGCAATCGCAGCACGCCAACCCATCGACATCAGCCCGGCGTGGTTGTTGCGCGCGCCAATCAGGGGCAGGGTGCCCATGGCGAGGGCGGCCAGCAAGGCCACCAGCAACAGGATTTGTCCGAGTTCAGCGGTCATCCTTCATCACCTTTCGAAGGCACCACGTGCATGCCTTTTTCCTTGAGTGCGTCCGCTACTTCCGGCGGCATGTAATTTTCATCGTGCTTGGCCAGCACTTCGCGGGCGACGAACAACTCGCTGGTTTCCAGCTGGCCGCGGGCAATGACGCCCTGTCCTTCACGGAACAGGTCAGGCAGGATGCCGTCGTAATTAACCGTGACCGCGTCCACCCCGTCGTTGATTTCGAACTGAACCTTGAGTCCATCTTCGGCCCGCGTCACGCTGCCGGGTGTGACCAGCCCGCCCAGGCGGAACTCACGGCCCATTGGCAGGTTTTGTGCCTCGATGTCGCTTGGGCTGACGAAAAACAGCATGTTCTGCCGAAGCGAGTAGATGGTAATAGTGCTGGCAATGGCCACACCGGCCAGGATGACCAGCAAGCCAATGAGTCTGCGTTTACGTGTCGGATGCATTGTCGTCTTCCGTGAAATTAGTGCGACTGAGGATGAATCGTTTGAGGGCGCGGCCACGCATGAGCGGGGCGAGCGCGCACCAACCCAGCAGGACCAGGGCCGCCAGGTATGCAGCTGCGATGAAGGGGGTATGGGACATCAGTTTTTGACTCCTGACAGCACGGCCTGCACCCAGCGCTTGCGTTGATCCTGTTCGATCAGGCGATTGCGCGCCCGGGTTAACAGGTTCGCGATGTAGAAAAATTTCCAGGCCACCACCATGACCAGCAGAGGAATCAGCATGCTTGGGTGGATGGCGCTGCCCTTGCCGGTCAGGCTTGGCGGCTGGTGCAGCGTGTTCCACCAGGTTACCGAGAAGTGGATGATGGGCAGGTTGACGATGCCGACCAGCGCCAGCAACGCAGCGGCTCGCGCGGCCTTGCGTGGCTCGTCATAGGCGCTGTAAAGCCCGATGACGCCGAGGTACAGAAACAGGAGTACCAGCTCCGACGTCAGTCGAGCGTCCCAGACCCAGTAGGTGCCCCAGGTCGGGCGGCCCCAGAGTGAACCCGTTATCAGTGCCAGGGCGGTGAAAATGGCGCCGACCGGCGCGCTGGAGATCATCAATATTTCGGCCATGCGCACGTGCCAGACCAGCCCGATGAAGCCCATGATGCCCATCAGCGCGTAGATCATCATCGACATGTAGGCCGAAGGTACGTGGATGTACATGATCCGCGCGCTTTCGCCCTGCAGGTAATCCGGTGGGGCTTTGACCAGGGCAAGGTAAAGGCCAGAAGTCACCAGGATGAAAAATACCGCCCATATCCAGGGCAGCAATTTGCCGGTGAAATTGTAGAACCAGGGCGGTGAGCCGGTCTTGTGTATAAACAGCATGAATTTGTTCATAGCTTGAGGGTCGCGATCTCTTATTCCAGACTAAGTTTGAGGGCCGCAGCGGTCGCAAAGGGCGCCAGCGTCAAGGCGGCGATCAGGCCGGCGGCCATGAGGCCAAGCTGGCCATTGTAGGGTAAACCCGCCACGGCAGCTGAGACCGCATTGGCGGCAATAATCAGTAGCGGCACGTACAGGGGAAACACCAGCAACGAAAGCAGTTGTCCGCCGCGCTTGAGACTGACCGTCAGGGCTCCCCCGATCGAGCCGATCAGGCTCAGCACCGGTGTTCCCAGCAGGAGCGTGGCGATCAGTACGCCAAGCCCATCGGTGTGCAGGTTCATCCACAGGGCCAGCAGCGGCGACAACAAGACGATCGGCAGGCCGGCGACCAGCCAGTGCACCAGGATTTTAGCCAGGGCAATGATAGTCACCGGATGGCCCGAGATGGCGAACTGCTCCAGGGTGCCGTCCTCGAAATCCGAGCGAAACAGGCTGTCGAGTGAAAGCACGGTGGCCAGCAGAGCGGCGATCCAGATTACCCCCGGCGCAATGCTGGCCAGGAGATCCGGGCTGGGGCCGACGCCCAGGGGGAACAGGCTCACCACGACCAGCAGGAAAATCAGCGGCTGCAGCATTTCCGAACGGCGGCGAAATGCGAGCAGCAGGTCGCGGCGGACCAGTGCGATGAAAGCGGAGGATGCGCCGGGTCTGCTCATCGGCGGCTGGCCCCTGAAACCAGTTCACACTCGCGAACTTCGAAGCCATCGGGCCGCAGGCTGCCGTGTGTCGCCAGCGCGCAGGCACCGCCCGACTCCAGGTGCCGGTGCAGGATGCCGTCCAGCATGATCATGCCCTGCTTGTCCAGGTTCGAGTAAGGCTCATCGAGCAGCCACAACGGCGCGTCGGTGAGCAGCAACCGGGCCAGTGCGCAGCGTTTGCGCTGCCCGGCCGACAGGGTGCGGGCGGGCTGTTCGGCCACGCGCCGCAAGCCGACTCGCTCGACGATTTCCGCTGTGCTGTGAATGCCTTTGCCGACGAACTGGCGCATGAAATTGATGTTCTCGGTGACGGTCAGGTCATCCTTGACCGCGAGCATGTGGCCGACATAAGCGCGCCCTCCATCCGCCCACTCGATCTTGCCCTGGCTGGGCGCCAGAACGCCGGCCAGGATGCGAATGAGCGTGGTTTTGCCGCAGCCGTTGTCGCCAGTGATCAGCATCAGGTCACGTGCTTCCAACGTGAAGCTGACCGGCCTGAAAACAGGCTCGAAATATCGCTCGAGGGTGAGGTCGCTGACAGAAATCATGCATCAAATGTTTATGAATTGCGGCTATGGTAGGTGTTGGGCCTGACCAAGTCCATGCCGTTATGAACCGCTAGTTGATCCATGTCAAAATGCGGTATTGGCAAGGCATTTTTACTCCATATGGGCTGAACGATCTGCCACGCCTGGTGTCATTCAACAATCCATTCAGAGACCGCAAGGGGCCGGAACAGTTTCATGAGCGAACACGAATTTGATCTTTTTGTCATTGGCGCAGGCTCCGGCGGCGTTCGCGCGGCTCGTGTGGCAGCCGGGCACGGTGCACGTGTGGGAATTTGCGAAGACAGCCGGGTGGGCGGTACTTGCGTCATCCGCGGCTGCGTCCCGAAAAAGCTGTTGTCCTATGCCGCGCACTTCGGTGAGGATTTCGAGGATGCTGTCGGGTTCGGCTGGCAGGTGGGTGAGGTGTCCTTCGACTGGCGCCGCCTGATCGATGCCAAGGACAAGGAGATTGATCGCCTCAACGCCGTCTACCTGCGATTGCTGGCTGATTCTGGCGTGACGCTCATCGAAGGGCGCGGGCGCTTGACCGGTTCACACGAGGTTCAGGTTGGAGAGCGCATCGTCACTGCGGAGAAGATTTTGATCGCGACCGGAGGTCGCCCCTGGGTGCCGGAGTTCGCAGGCAGTGAACATGTGATTACCTCTGACGAGGCCTTCCACCTGGAAGCCCTGCCACCGCGTGTGGTGGTGGTGGGCGGTGGTTACATTGCCTGTGAGTTCGCGGGAATTTTCCATGGACTGGGCTCCGAGGTGCACCAGGTCTATCGCGGTGACCGCGTGTTGCGGGGCTTTGACGATGACGTGCGCAGCTTCCTGGGCGAAGAAATGGCACGCAAGGGCATTCAGTTCCATTTCGAGAGCAATGTCTCCGCAGTCCGGAAGCTTGCCGGCGGGTTCAGCGTCGAACTGGACAATGGAGACGTACTGGAGACCGATTGCGTGATGTATGCGACGGGCCGGGTGCCAGCTTCGGCGGGCCTGGGACTGCTCGAGGCCGGCGTGGAGGTTCGCGCCAGCGGGAGCATTCCGGTCGACGATCATTCGCGCACCAACGTACCGCACATTTTTGCGGTGGGCGACATCACCCACCGGGTGAACCTGACCCCGGTCGCGATCATGGAAGGGCACGCGTTTGCCGACACCGAATTTGGTGGTCAGCCACGACCCGTGGACCACGCGTTTATTCCTTCCGCTGTGTTCAGTCATCCACAGGTCGGCACCGTGGGTTTCTCGGAAGACGAAGCCAGGAATCATTACGGTGAGGTCGACATTTATCGTTCTACATTCCGGCCCATGAAGCACACGCTTAGCGGGCGGGACGAGAAAACACTGATGAAACTGGTCGTCGAACGCAATGGCGGCCGCGTGGTCGGATTACATGTGTGCGGCCTCGATGCAGCCGAAATTGTTCAGGGCTTCGCGGTGGCGGTAAAATCGTGCCTGACCAAAGCCCAGTTCGACGCCACGATCGGCATCCACCCCACGGCCGCTGAAGAGCTGGTCACCATGCGAACGCCCGTTCAGGGATGAAGAGATGATGAATAGGAAACTCAAACAACTACTGATCGCCGCCGCCTGCCTCTTGAGCGTGGGTGTTCTGCACGCCCGCTCGGTGCCGGAACCAGAGTCGGGCAGCGCGCTTTATATCGTGCTGCTGGACCAGGCGCCGCTGGCTGAATGGTATTCCCGCGGCGGGGATGGTCCGGCATCCAGCCTGCAAGGCAGCGATGCAGGGAAACGGGCTAAGGCGCCCGTGCGGGGCAAGCTCGACGTGGCTACTGCCGAGTCTCGGGACTACCTGCGGCGCCTGGACGAAAATTTTGAGCAGTTTCAGGCTGAAGCGGGCAAGCAGCTGGGCCGAGACCTGAAGCCCGTTCATCAATATCGCAATGCCCTGAATGGTTTTGCCGCGAGCATGACCGCCGAGGAAGCGCGCCGGGTGGCCGCCATGCCGGGTGTGAAGCTGGTGCGGCGTGACGAGATACAAAAACTGGAAACCGATGCCGGCCCGGCCTGGATCGGTGCCGCAGAGATCTGGAACGGCACCACGGGCTTGCCGGAAGCACGCGGTGAGGGCGTGATCGTGGGCGTCATCGATTCCGGAATCAACTGGAAACACGATTCCTTCCAGGACCCGGGTGAAGGCGGTGGGGCAGGTCATGACCACACCAACCCGCTGGGAATGCAACTCGGCCTGTGTTCGCAGCCGGAGGTGCTGTGCAACGACAAGTTGATTGGTGTGTACGAATTCGTTACCGATATCGAGGACACGGACGTTGTCGAGGAAGGCAATAACGGCTACGACAATGACGGCCACGGATCGCACGTGGCCTCGACCGCAGTCGGCAACACGTCCGAGGTCAGTTTTACTTTTGGCTTGACCACGCTGTCCGGCGTGGCGCCGAATGCCAACCTGGTGAGTTACCGGGTGTGTTACATCGGCGACCCGGACGACCCGGACGATGACGGCTGCTCCACCGCCGCCATTGCCGATGCCATTGACCAGGCCATTGACGATGGCGTGGACGTGATCAACTACTCCATCGGCAGTTCCGCTTTTTCACCCTGGGTGGAAGGGACCACGACCCGGGCCTTCCTCAATGTCGTTGCGGCCGGAATTTTCGTCGCTACCTCCGCCGGCAATTCCGGCCCCGAAGCTTCTACCATCGGCGCTCCGGCCAATGCACCCTGGATTTCAGCGGTGGGTAACGCCACCCATAACCGTCTTTTTGGCACCATCGTTCGATCGTTCACCGGTGGTGATACCCCCGTGCCGCCACCGCTGACCGGCGCCAGTTGGCTGGGTAATTCCGGTATTCGCAAGATCGTCCATGCCAAAGACTATGGCTATCCGCTGTGCGGGGCGGTGACGGAAACGACCGGCTCCGTCGCTTGCAGTAACACCAGTAGCGCTTCAAACCCGTGGCCGCCCGGAACATTTGACGGCGAAATCGTGGTCTGTGACCGGGGTACTTACGGCCGGATTGAGAAAGGCCTCAATGTCGAACTGGCGGGCGCCGGCGGCTACATCCTGGCCAACACCGAGGAATGGGGCAAGTCGATTACCGCGGATAACCATTGCCTGCCGGCATCGCACCTGACGGCTGAGGATGGCGACAAGTTGCGGACCTGGCTGGACAGTGGAACCGGCCACCAGGGACAGATTACCGGTTCGAGCAGGCGGACCAGCAGTGGTTCAGCGGACCTGGTCGCCTCCAGCAGTTCGCGCGGCCCGGCCCTGTCGCCGGTGCAGGACGTGCTCAAACCCAATGTCATTGCACCGGGTACCAGTATCCTGGGTGCTTTTGCAGAGGACGGGGATGATGAAAGCCCTTATGTGCTCCTGGGTGGTACGTCGATGGCCTCTCCTCACGTCGCGGGCGCGGCGGCCTTGCTGCTCTCCGTCAATCCGGACTGGACACCGAGCGTGCTGAGTTCAGCCATCGAGACGACTGCAACCATGGAGCTCGCGACCGACTCGGACGGCACGATTGCGACACCGTTCGAGGCCGGCAGCGGTCGGCCGCGATTGGGTGAGGCGGCCCACGTGGGTCTGTACCTGGAAGAGACAGCAGCCGGTTTTGAGGCAGCGAATCCCGGGCTCGGTGGCGAGCCGGGTGAACTCAACCTGCCGGGCATGGCCGAGAGTGAGTGCCGGGATAGATGCAGCTTCACGCGCACGGTGACCTCGCTGACCAGCACCAAGACCTGGTCGGCGGCAGCCAGCGGATTTCCGGAAGGCGTGGTGGTGATCATTACGCCTGATGAGTTCTCGTTGGCCAATGGCGCCAGCCAGCAACTCGATATCGAAATCGACCTTTCGGCTGCCGGACAGGTCGGCAACTGGGTGTATGGCAAGGTGATGCTGAGCGCCAGCGGCGAGCCCGATCAGGCGCTGACGACGGCGGTTTACGCCACCGGCGGGGATTTGCCGGATGAGTGGACCATCAGCGCCACGACCGATGCCGGAGACAAGGCATTCTTCCTGTCCAGTTTGACGGCCTTGCGGGATGCCACCTTCACCAGCGGGGGCCTGACCCGGGAACAGTCTTATACCGAGGCCTTGCCGGAAGATCCGACGGATGATGACCCCTTCGATAGCCCCACCGGTACTTTCACCATTTTGCAGGAAGTGCCCGAGGGCAGCCTGTGGCTGCATACGGAGACCCTGGCTTCAACCGCGCTCGATCTCGATCTGTTCGTCGGTATTGACAGCAACCATGATGGTAAGCCGGAAGAAGACGAACAGATTTGCTCAAGCACCACGCCGCAGGATCTGGAACTGTGTGATATTTATAACCCGACGCCCGGCACTTACTGGATCGTGGTACAGAACTGGCACGAGAGCAACAATTCGCCCGATGACGCGACCCTGGTCTGGGCGGTAGTGGGCGATTCCGGAGAGCTGGGCCTGGCTGCAAGCGCGCAGGGCATTACCGCCACCGATGAAACCTTCCCGGTGCGCGTGTCCTGGAACAATGTCGATGCCGTGCCTGGTGAAACATTGCTCGGGGCTGTCGGCATAGGTACCGACCGCGATCATCCGAATAATGTCGGCATTATCCCGGTGCGCTTTACCCGCACCTCGATCAAGGCACCGGAAACCCTGGCCTTGATGGATGGCCGCACGCAAAGGCTCGCCTTGCGCGCGACCGGAACGCATGACCGAATTTTCATCGACGTGCCTGCCGGTGCCGACAGCCTGACCGTGACGGCCAGTGGCG
>JAHEFS010000027.1:0-21821 GCA_024640045.1 Chromatiales bacterium
TCGATCAGGACGATATCGATCGGTACCTCGGTGTGCTCGAAGACCGGGTCCGGACGCGGCGTACAGGTGCGCGTTGGGCGCTCGAATCACTGCACGAAATGGGGGAAGAGGGGACCCTGGATCAGCGGCTTCGCTGCCTGGTGTCCAGCATGGTGACTCAGCAGAGTAGCGGTGAGCCCATAGCCGGGTGGAAACTGGCGACTTTTTGCGAGGAACTGGACTGGCGTGAAAGCTACCAATACGTGTCGCAATTCATGGCCACGGACCTGTTTACCGTCCGATCCGATGACATTGTCGATTTCGCCGCTTCGCTGATGGACTGGCGTCACATAAGGCACGTGCCGGTTGAAGACGATGACGGGCACCTGGTCGGGCTGGTGTCCCATCGGGCATTGCTGCGCTTGGTCGCCAAGGGCAAAATCAGCGAAAGCAATAAGGTGTCGGTCAGTGAGATCATGAACCGAAATCCGATCACGGTAAGCCCCGACACACGCACGGTGGACGCCATTCGCCTGATGCGCGAGTCACAACTGGCCTGCCTGCCCGTGGTGGAAAATGGCAAGCTGGTCGGACTGGTCACGGAACACGATCTGATCGTCGTATCCTCCCATTTGCTGGAGCGGTACCTGGCGAACGGTACATGAGGCTTGCACTGTCGTTGGTTGCGCTGCTGGGTGGATTCCTGCTGGCTTCTTGTAGCGAGGAGCGCACGATCGCGCAGCAGATCATCGCGGCAATCAATGAAATGGAAGAAAACGGTGAGGCGGGTCGCCGCGGTGCTTTCATGGACCGCGTACACGAATCCTTCTCCGGCCAGTCAGGGCGCCTGACCCGCGATGAGTTTCAGCGCTTCATGATGCTGCAATGGAACCAGAACCAAAGGCTACACGCACAATTATTTCCTATCGCTGTGACCGAGGACTGGGACCAGCAAGCCAGCGCCCGCTTCAAGGTCTTGGTCACCGGTGGTCGTGGATTCATCCCGGATCGTGGACAAATGTTCGAGGTTTTTACGGTCTGGCAACTTGAAGGGGGTGACTGGTACCTGCTGCGCGCTGACTGGGAGCCGGTTGAATTCGAAGGGCTGATACCCGCCCGCTGATCCCTGGCGTTTCTCAGTAACTGAGAATCCTTCGGTTACAATCGGGCCATGCCAGGCTCAGTCCATACTCAGTATTTTCACCCGGTCGTTGCAGCCTGGTTCGATAGTCATTTTGCAGCACCCACCGACGTGCAGGAGGCTGCCTGGGCACGTATCCGGGACCAACGTCATGTCCTGGTGGCCGCGCCAACCGGCAGCGGCAAGACGCTGGCGGCGTTCCTGTGCGCCATCAGCGATCTGGTCGAACGCAGCCGCACCGCGGTTCTGGAAGACCAGGTCCAGGTGTTGTACGTATCGCCCCTCAAGGCTCTGAGCAATGACATCGAGCGCAATCTTCAGGTACCACTGGCCGGTATCGAAAAACAGCTCGAGCAAGCCGCTGAACCCGCTACAGGGATTCGCGCCATGGTGCGCACCGGCGACACCACAGCCGGCGAACGCGAATCCATGCGGCGACGCCCCCCTCAGATACTGGTTACCACGCCGGAGTCGCTCTACCTGCTGCTGACTTCCGCATCGGGGCGCGACATGTTGGCTGGCGTCAAAACGGTCATCGTTGATGAGATTCACGCTGTTGCGGGGAATAAACGCGGCAGTCATCTGGCGCTCTCGCTGGCTCGGCTGGACGCCCTGTGCGCAGGCCAGCCCAAGCGCATCGGACTGTCGGCGACGCAAAAGCCCATCCAGTTAATGGCGGACTTCCTGACCGGTGGACGCGATTGCGCGATCGTCGACACCGGGCATCGACGGGCCTGGGACCTACAGCTCGAAATGCTGGACTCGCCACTGACTGCGGTGCTGGCGAACGAGGCCTGGTCCGAAGTCTACGACCGACTGGAGCAACTGATCGCCGGGCATTCCACCACCCTCATCTTTGTCAATACCCGCAGGCTGGCGGAGCGATTGGCTCGGCACCTTTCGGAGCGTCTGGGCGAAGGCGCGGTCACGGCTCATCACGGCAGCTTGTCCCGGGAACACCGCCTGGAAGCTGAGCAGGCCCTGAAGCAAGGACGCTTGCAAGCCTTGGTGGCGACGGCATCGCTCGAACTGGGAATCGACATTGGGCATATCGATTTGGTCTGCCAGTTGGGTTCTCCGGGCAGTATTTCAGCCCTGTTGCAGCGGGTTGGGCGATCCGGGCACCAGGTGGGTGAAACACCGTGCGGCCGCTTATTCCCGCTGAGCCGGGACGACCTGGTGGAATGCGTCGCGCTCATGCAAGCGGTGGAGTCGGGCGAACTGGATGCGCTCAGCATTCCCCCGGCGCCACTGGATGTGCTGGCCCAGCAACTGGTGGCGGAACTCAGCGCGCGTGAGTGGCAGCAGGACGATTTGCTGGCCATGGTGCGCCAGGCCTGGTCTTACCGCGAATTGAGCGACGCGGCCTTCGAGGCGGTCATCCGAATGCTGGCAGAGGGCTTTGCTTCGCGACGTGGCCGTCGATCGGCCTACCTGTTTCATGATGCGATTAATCGACGGCTGAAGGCACGGCCGGCGGCACGACTGACTGCTTTGCAGAACGGCGGCGCCATACCGGACCATTTCGACTACGAGGTAGTGATGCTGCCGCAGGGGCACCGGGTCGGTTCCCTGAACGAGGATTTTGCGTTCGAGAGTCTTCCGGGCGATATCTTCCAGCTGGGCAACACGAGCTACCGGATCTTGAAAATAGAACAAGGCAGGGTGCTGGTGGAGGACGCGGCAGGCCAGCCACCGACCATTCCATTCTGGTTCGGCGATCGTCCCGGCCGCAGCGATGAACTCAGCGCCGCTGTTTCTTCATTCCGAGAGCGCATGGAGGCACGCCTGTTGGCTACCGAGCCTGCCCGGGTAGTGGCCGAGTTGCAGGAGCAGGGCATCGTGGCCGCAGCAGCCGAACAGGTTACCGATTACCTGCATGCCGCCCTGCAGGCCATTGGCGGACTGCCAACGGCACGACACATCGTGCTGGAGCGCTTCTTCGATGACACGGGCGACATGCACCTGGTCATTCATGCGCCCCTGGGCTCACGGTTGATGCGGGCCTGGGGCCTGGCGCTGCGAAAAAGGTTTTGCCGAACGTTCAACTTTGAATTGCAGGCCGCAGCACTGGAGGATTCGCTGATCCTCTCGCTGGGGGAGACCCACAGTTTTGAACTGGACTCCGTGCCTGCGTATTTGAATTCCAGGACCGTGCGAGACGTTCTGGTCCAGGCTTTGTTGGACGCACCGCTGTTCGAGATCCGCTGGCGTTGGAATGCAACCATCGCCCTGGCTGTACAACGAATGCGCAATGGTCAAAAACTGCCCCCACAATGGCAGCGCAACCAGGCCGAAGATCTCGTTGCGGTGGTATTTCCGGACCAGATCGCATGCCTTGAAAATATCCAGGGTTCCCGCGAAATCCCGGATCATCCGTTGGTGACGCAGACCATTGACGACTGCCTGAACGACAGCATGGACATCAACGCGCTGGAAGCATTACTGCGATCACTCGAAGCGGGCGACATCCGGGTAAGTTGCGTGGACCTGATTGATGCCTCACCGCTCTCTCGCGAGATTATCAACGCTCGACCCTACGCTTTCCTGGATGACGGTGAAGCGGAAAACAGGCGTACCCGCGCCATTCGAAACGAACCCGACGACCTGAGCAACGCGGCGAACTTGCGGATTATCTCCATTGAGGCCACGGACCAGGTTCGCGATGAAGCCTGGATCCGTCCTCGAAATCCGGACGAGTTGCATGACGGCTTGCTGCAGCTGGGTTTTCTCACGCAGTTCGAGTTTTCAACGGGTGGCAATAGTGCCGGGGCGTCCGGTGACGCGACCCGCTGGCCAGAGTGGTTTTCAGCGCTGGCGGAGGAACATCGCGTGTGCAGCGTCCGCGCAGCCGGAGACCAGGTGTGGTGGGTGGCCGCCGAGCGCCTGCCCGAATTCCTCGCGGTCCACGCTGAAGGCTTTGTACGTCCCGACATTGTCGGCCGTTACGAAGCGGGTGCAACTCCCGTTCGTGAAGAGGCCCTGGTCGGCCTGTTGCGCGACCGCCTGTGTGGTCTGGGTCCTGTCACCCTCGAAGCGCTGGCAGATGATTTCTCCCTCGACGCCAAGACACTCGAGGGCGCGATGATCAATCTGCAAGCACAGGGATTCGCCATTGCCATGCCGCGTGAAAATGATCTCACACTCTGGTGTGAGCGGCGGCTACTGGCCCGTATTCATCGATACAGCCGTGAAAACCGGAGGCGCGCCGTGCAGCCGGTGCCGCCGGCGGCCTTCGCGCGATTCCTGTTCCGTTGGCACGCGCTTGACGAGCTGCGAGGTGAAATCGATCCCGCCCTTTCCCAACTCGAAGGCTGGACAGCGCCCGTATTGCACTGGGAACAGTCCATTTTGGGCGTACGTTGTGAAGACTATTCACCCCAGGATCTGGATCAGCGTTTTCTGAGCGGCGCGTTGGGGTGGTTCCGGCCTGTACGAGGCGAGTCACAGGCACAACGGGTGGTAGCGGCTACTCCGATTGCCATTGTTCCGCGCGAATCGCTCGGCATCTGGCGCGGCGAAAAACCGCCCGCTTCGGCCAGTGTGAATGTCTCTGCCAGCAAGGTCGCGCGTTGCCTGGAAAGCTATGGAGCCATGTTCGCGGCCGACCTCGAACGGCATACCGGGCTGCTCAGGCCACAGTTGGAAGAAGCGCTGAAGAGCCTGGTCTACGAGGGCAGTGTGACTGCCGATGCGTTTTCACCCCTGCGTTGGTTGCTCAGGCCGGAGAGCCAGAAGGCTCGGATCGAAAAACGCGCCCGTGGGGCAGGGGCACTGCCCATCGGCCGCTGGAGCCTGTTGGACGCAGCCCGGCCCGATGAGGCTACGGAGCAATCGGCAATGCGCGAACAGCAACGGCTCGGACAGATTTGCGACGCCCTGTTGCGGCGTTACGGGGTGGTTTTCCGGGCCGTGCTGCAGCGCGAGCCATTGCTGCCACCCTGGCGTTATCTGCTGCGCTACTTGCGTCGCATGGAAGATCGCGGTGAAGTGCGCGGCGGTCGGTTCGTGGATGGATTTTCCGGCGAACAGTTCGCCTTGCCAGAGGCCATTGGCCTGCTGCGGCAGTCACGGGAAGCCGCGGAGCGGCCCAGGTTGGCGGTCATCAGTGCAGCAGATCCGCTCAACCTTGGCGGCTGGATTCTGCCAGGACCGAGGACGCCCGCCCAGATGAACAATCGGGTGTTACTGGAGGACGGATTGCCGGTTGCCCGTCTGCTGGGTGAAACGGTTGAAGAACTTCCCGGGATCACCAAGGCAGCCAGGGCGCAGGCCGAGCAACTGTTAAGCGTGATTAAACCCTGGCGCCGGGTCAGGCGCTGAGCACGCACGCATCGCCACCCCACGACTGAAAACACTCAGTCGTGGGATGAAAAGCTGCGAAGAAACTACTGGCTTGCGAGTTGCCGCAATACGAAATGCAGGATGCCGCCATGGCGGTAATACTCGACTTCCTTGGGCGTATCCAGGCGCACCTTGGCCTTGAAGTTGATTTCGCTGCCATCGGCTTTTCGCGCCTTGACATCAACGAAATCGGCGGTGCCGTCGCCCAGACCGGTGATCGAGAAGACCTCACTGCCACTCAGCCCCAGCGTGTCCGCATTTTCGCCCTCTTCAAAATTGAGAGGCAAAACACCCATACCGATCAGGTTGGAGCGGTGAATACGCTCGAAGCTGCTGGTGATGACCGCCTTGACACCCAGCAGTTGCGTTCCCTTGGCGGCCCAGTCACGGGACGATCCCGTGCCGTACTCCTTGCCAGCGAGGATCACCAGCGGAGTGCCAGCGGACTGGTAGCGCATGGCAGCGTCATAGATGCTCATCTGCTCACCACCCGGTTGGAAAGTCGTCCAGCCACCCTCGGTGCCAGGCGCCAGTTGGTTGCGCAACCGCACATTGGCGAAGGTGCCGCGCATCATGACCTCATGGTTGCCGCGACGCGAGCCGTAGGAGTTGAATTCACCCTTGGGCACGCCGTGGGACACCAGGTACTGTCCGGCTGGCGAGTCTTCCTTGATGGCGCCGGCCGGTGAAATGTGGTCAGTGGTAATCGAGTCGCCAAGTTTGGCCAGGCAGCGCGCATCGATGATGTCGCTGACACCCGGTGCCTGCAGCGTCATATTGGCGAAGTAGGGCGGGTTCTGAATGTAGGTCGAATCCGCCTGCCAGTCGAACATTTCCCCGGTGGGGGAGTCGATTTGCTGCCAACGCTCATCGCCTTTGAAGACGCTGGCGTAGCTATGGCGGAACATCTCGGCCGTGACGTTGTGACCGACCAGGTCCTGAATTTCGTGGCTGGTGGGCCAGATATCCTTGAGATAGACAACATTGCCATCATGGTCGGTGCCAAGCGGTTCGCTGGTCAGGTCGATATCCAGGCTGCCGGCCAGCGCATAGGCCACCACCAGTGGCGGGGAAGCCAGGTAGTTCATTCGCACGTCAGCATGGACGCGCCCCTCGAAGTTGCGGTTACCCGACAACACCGAACAAACGGTCAGGTCATTGTTGCGAATCGCTTCTCCGATGGGCTCGGGCAAGGGTCCCGAATTACCGATGCAGGTGGTGCAGCCGTAGCCGACCACGTGAAAGCCCAGTGCCTCGAGATCGCCCATCAGGCCTGCGCTTTCAAGGTAGTCCGTAACCACGCGCGAACCTGGGCCGAGTGACGTCTTGACCCAGGGCTTGACCGTCAGTCCGCGTGCCACGGCGTTCCGGGCCAGCAGGCCGGCACCCAGCATGACAGCTGGATTTGACGTGTTGGTGCACGAGGTAATGGCGGCGATAACGACAGCGCCATCGCGCAACGGGAACGACTGGTCGAGGTATTCGACCGGCGCCGAACGTGAGTTTGCGACATCCGCATGGTGGGTACGATAGTTCTGTTTGGCGCCTGAAAGCAGCACCCGATCCTGCGGGCGCTTGGGCCCTGCCAGGCTGGGAACGACTTCGGACATGTCCAGCGAGAGGACGGCGCTGTATTCTGCCTCGGGTGAATCGGCTTCCAGGAACATGCCCTGCGCGCGCGCGTAGGCCTCGACCAGAGCGACCTGTTCGTCGCCACGCCCGGAAAGACGCAGATAGCGGAGACTTTCCACGTCGATTGGAAAAATGCCGCAGGTGGCGCCGTACTCGGGCGCCATATTTGCGATAGTGGCCCGGTCGGCCAGCGGCAGGTGGGTCAGTCCGTCGCCGAAAAATTCCACAAACTTTCCGACCACGCCGTGCTCTCTGAGCATCTGAGTGACAGTCAGCACCAGGTCCGTGGCTGTTGCGCCTTCCGGCAACTGCCCGGTAAGACGGAAACCGACCACCTGCGGGATCAGCATGGTGATGGCCTGGCCCAGCATGGCGGCCTCAGCCTCGATGCCACCCACGCCCCATCCCAGGACGCCGATACCGTTGATCATGGTGGTGTGTGAGTCAGTGCCGACCACGGTGTCGGGGTAGGACAGCAAGGCGCCATCCTTTTCAACGCCGAAAACCACCCTTGCCAGGTGTTCGAGGTTGACCTGGTGCACGATACCGGTGTTCGGAGGCACGACCTTGAAGTTGCTGAAAGCATTCTGGCCCCAACGCAGGAAACTGTAGCGCTCGCGATTGCGCTGGAACTCGATCACGTTGTTCAGCTCCAGGGCGTCCTGTGAGCCGAAGCGATCGACCTGCACGGAGTGATCGATGACGAGTTCCGCCGGTGACAGTGGGTTGATCTGGTCGGGTGCCCCACCCAGTGCCTTCATGGCGTCGCGCATGGCGGCCAGGTCTACCACGGCGGGTACGCCGGTAAAATCCTGGAGAACGACGCGCGAAGGGGTGAAAGCGATTTCGGTAGCGGGTTCGGCTTTTGCGTCCCAGTTGGCCAGGGCAACGATATCGTCTCTGGTGACATCCACGCCGTTTTCATTTCGCAGCAGGTTTTCCAGCAGAATCTTGAGCGAAAAGGGCAGGCGACTGATGTCGTGCTGCCGCCCGAAATGAGGCAGGCTGAAGTAATCGTATTCGCGGCCATTTGCCGCGAGCTGCTGTCGGCAGGAAAAAGAGTCGCCCATGCTGGTCTCCAATGTTTGATGATCGAATTATCCCCGATCCTCCGGGGCATTCACAGCCGCGAGCGTTCCCGCTTGCGGTTATAGTTCAGCCGGACAACAGCTGTTCGGCTTCCGCGAGCATTTGCCGGCGCCCAAACATGAGGCGCCAGCGGTTGCCACCCAGCTGTTCCCACAGATACGCTGAGCGCAGGCCCGCAAACAACAGTGTCCGAATCCAGCTCACGGTCCGCTCGGCTTGCAGATACTGGGGGTGTCCGTGAACGATGATCCTGGGTGTCAACTGGCTGATGGTTCTGCTGTAAAGTTCCGCGATCTCGGCCGCCTGGCGATCCTGTTGCGCATGTGATTCTTCCTCGCCCTGCTGCATGGCAATGCGTCCAAGTTCATCGCCGATCGTCGATTGCATCGCCTTTTCCTTGCGAAACCGCCGTTCTACTTTCAGCAGGGCAATCGCGTACTGCAGGCTATCGAGGTAGCGCTTATCACCTTGCAGGACAGATACGAGCACCTCGATGCCGAGCTTCATATGGTCAAGGTCTCCGTACACTTCTTTGATCGACTCGGATTCCAGGGCCAACAGACTGCGCAGCATGGTGCTGGCAGCATAGCCTGACCAGGTGCCATGAGTGGCTGCCTGACGGACCAGTTCGGCAGCCTGGAATACACCTGCCAGTGCCAGGGTACGTTGATTCATGTCGAGGTTTCACGTTTCATGGGCGGAGTATTCATCCAGTCAATGATACCGCCGCCGAGGCACTCATCGGCGGCATAGATCACAACCGACTGGCCAGGTGTGATTGCACGCTGCGTGTGATCGAATTCCAGGGTCATGCTGTCCAGCTCTATTTGCACAATTCTACAGGCTTGGTCTGGCTGCCGATAACGCACTTTGGCCGTGAGTTCCGTGCCAACCGCTGGCGCTTCACCGGCCACCCAGTTGAGCTGGCTGGCCCTTAGCCGGTCAGCATGGAGCCAGGGATGGTCGTGGCCCTGGCCGACATACAGCACCCGGTTCTCCAGGTCTTTATGCAGGACGTACCACGGCTGGTCTCCTTGGCCGCGGCGGCCACCAATACCGAGCCCCTGTCGTTGGCCGAGCGTATGGAACATCAACCCTTCATGCTCACCCAGTTGTTCACCTTCCGGTGTCATGATCAACCCAGCTTCACCTTTCACGTATTCGGACAAAAAGGACTTGAAGTCACGTTCCCCGATGAAGCAGATCCCGGTGCTGTCCTTCTTGTCGTGAATGGCGAAACCCGAGGCCTGCGCCAGTGTGCGGACGTCCTGCTTGGGGAGTTCGCCGACTGGGAACAGGGTCCTGGCCAGCTGACGGTGGCCAATTGCGTAAAGGAAATAACTCTGGTCCTTGTTCTGATCCAGTCCACGCAGCAGGCGGTAGCGTCCGTCTCGCGACTCGGTGCGCGCGTAATGCCCGGTAGCGATGTAGTCTGCACCCAGGTCCACAGCGTGCTCCAGAAAGGTCTTGAACTTGATTTCGCGGTTGCACAGGATGTCCGGATTCGGCGTTCGGCCGGAACGGTACTCTGACAGGAACTCCTCGAACACGAAGTCCCAATATTCGACCGAGAAATTCCGTGTATGGAATTCGATTCCGAGACGCTTTGCAACCGCGGCCGCGTCACGGGCATCTTCTTCGGCGGGGCAGGTGCCGAAGCGGTCGTCCTCTTCCCAGTTTTTCATGAACATTCCGGCGATGTCGCGGCCCTCGTTGGCCAGCAACAAGGCGGCCACCGAAGAATCCACGCCTCCTGACATGGCCACCATCACTTTTTCACTGACACCCGGCATGCTGCCTAGATGGGGTCAGATCCTGCCAAATCAAAGCAGGCGGCAAATTCTGAAGCCGCCTGCCAGCGAACCGGGTCGCCGGGGCTTTGAGGTGCCGGATCACTGTAATAGAATGAACCCATGAGTAACGAACTTGAGTCACAACAAAACCGCGGCGTTGCGGTTGAGGAAGCCCGGCCCGAAGTCGAGCTGCCTCCCATGTACCGCGTCGTACTGTTGAACGACGACTTCACTCCCATGGAGTTTGTGGTCGAAGTGCTGCAGACTTTTTTCAGAATGGACCACGACCGGGCCACGCAAGTCATGCTGCATGTCCACACACGCGGTAAGGGAGTTTGCGGCGTGTTCACGTTTGAAATTGCCGAGACCAAGGTGGTCCAGGTGAACGAATTTTCGCGGCAGCACGAGCACCCCCTCAAGTGCACACTGGAACGCGCCTGAAACCATCGTCGCGCCGCAGGGTCGAACCCGTATCCGCCACAGACAGGGAACCCCATGTTCAGCAAGGAACTTGAAATCAGTATCAGCCAGGCCTACCAGGAGGCCCGCGCCAGCCGTCACGAATTCCTGACGGTGGAGCACCTGCTGCTGGCTTTGCTGGACAATGCAGCGGCCCTGAGCATCCTGAGCGCCTGTGATGCAGACCTGGACGCCCTCGGCCACGCAGTCCGGCAGGTACTGACGGAAACCGTTCCGGTCCTGGTGGATGAAGATGGCCGCGACACGCAGCCGACGATTGGTTTTCAGCGTGTGCTTCAACGGGCGTTGTATCACGTCCAGTCAGCCGGCAAACAGGAAGTCACTGGAACCAATGTTTTGGTGGCAATTTTCAGCGAGAAGGATTCCTACGCGACTTATTTGCTGAACAAGCACGGTGTCACGCGACTCGACGTGGTGAACTATATTTCCCACGGTTTGACGCGGACCGGTGAGGCAGCCGATCAACACGCCGAGGCGGGTGCCAGCGAAGGGTCCGAGGAAGTAGAGGAACGTCCGGGCGCGCTGGAAAAGTTCGCCAGCAACCTCAATGCCCGGGCTGCCGTGGGGCTGATCGACCCACTGATCGGGCGCGAGCATGAAATTGAGCGCACGATCCAGGTCCTGTGCCGCAGGCGAAAGAACAACCCTTTGTTCGTGGGCGAAGCAGGTGTCGGTAAAACTGCCATGGCCGAAGGCCTGGCCAAGCGCATCGTGGAAGGAGAGGTTCCAGAAGTACTGGCGGACGCCACGATTTACTCGCTCGATCTGGGCGCGCTACTGGCAGGCACCAAGTATCGCGGCGATTTTGAAAAGCGACTCAAGGCCGTGCTGGCCGAGTTGAAAGACGAACCCGGCAGCGTATTGTTCATTGACGAAATCCATACCATCATCGGGGCCGGGGCGGCTTCTGGTGGCGTCATGGATGCGTCCAACCTGATCAAGCCAGTGTTGGCCTCGGACGAGTTGCGCTGCATCGGTTCGACCACTTTCCAGGAATTCCGCAGCGTTTTCGAAAAGGACCGCGCGCTGGCCCGGCGATTCCAGAAGATTGATATCGTCGAACCCAGCATTCCCGAGACCATTGAGATTTTACGTGGCCTACGCAGCCGTTTCGAAGAACACCATCATGTGAAGTACACGGAGGATGCCCTGGTGGCGGCCGTAGAACTCGCTGCGCGCCATATCAACGACCGTCATTTACCGGACAAAGCGATTGACGTGATCGACGAAGCCGGTGCGAGGCAGCGACTGTTGCAGGAAGAAGACCGCAAGCAGTTACTGGATGAACATGACATCGAAGATATCGTGGCCCGCATGGCCCGTATCCCGCCCAAACAGGTTTCGCGGTCTGATCGCGATGCGTTGCGTAACCTGGAACGCGACCTGAAGCTGGTGGTGTTCGGGCAGGATTCCGCCATTGAGGCCCTCGCGGCCGCCATCAAGATGTCACGCTCAGGCCTGGGCGAAGAAGACAAGCCGATCGGCAGCTTTATGTTTTCCGGACCGACCGGCGTCGGCAAGACCGAAGTCACCCGCCAATTGGCCATGGTTATGGGTATCGAACTGATCCGCTTCGACATGTCGGAGTACATGGAAGCGCATTCGGTATCACGCCTGGTCGGCGCTCCGCCCGGATATGTCGGTTACGATCAGGGCGGGCTGCTGACCGAGGCAGTGACCAAGACGCCGCACGCGGTGCTGCTGCTGGACGAGATTGAAAAAGCCCACCCGGATGTCTACAACGTGCTGCTGCAAATAATGGATCATGGCAAATTGACCGACGCCAACGGTCGCGAGGCCGATTTCCGCAACGTGATTCTCATCATGACCACCAACGCGGGCGCGAAGGAAAGCGCGCGGCCTTCCATAGGCTTCACCAAGCAGGACCACAGCACGGACTCATTGGAAGTCATCAAGCGGGCCTTTTCACCCGAGTTCCGCAACCGGCTGGACGCGGTGATCCCGTTCAAGGCGCTCGACCTCAGCGTGGTGCTGATGGTGGTCGACAAGTTCATCCTCGAGCTCGAGGTCCAGTTGGCGCAGAAAGATGTGGGTATCACGGTATCCACGGCGGCACGCGAGTGGCTGGCCGAGCAGGGATTCGACCCGCAAATGGGCGCGCGACCGATGAAACGCGTCATCCAGGAAAAGATCAAGCGACGCCTGGCCGATGACCTGTTGTTCGGTGATCTGGCCGGCGGCGGTGAGGTCAAGGTCGACGTTGCGGACGACGGTGAGCTGGTCGTGAAGAGCCGTCCACGGGAAGAAGGTCAGAAGGCACTGCCTGCCGCGACCTCCTGAGGCATTATTTCATTCGGTAGGTGATGCGGCCCTTGGTCAGGTCGTACGGAGTCAGTTCCACTTTGACCCGGTCTCCGGTCAGGATTCTGATGTAGTGCTTCCGCATCCGTCCGGAAATGTGTGCGGTCACCACGTGGCCGTTATCCAGTTCGACGCGAAAAAGGGTGTTGGGCAGTGTTTCGAGCACTTTGCCCTCCATTTCGATGACATCTTCCTTGGCCATAAGCTTCTCTGTCAGTTACGGAGGCGGTATTGTGCCACCGCAGCGTGCTGATCGAAAGTCCAAAGAAGGTGTGATAGCGCGGCGAGTGACGGCATCGAAGCGAGTCGGGGTGAGCGAACGGTGTTGACAGGCTGGCCTATTGGCTTAAAATACGCCCCCTTGCTGCGGGAATAGCTCAGTTGGTAGAGCACAACCTTGCCAAGGTTGGGGTCGCGAGTTCGAGTCTCGTTTCCCGCTCCAAACACGGAATGCCTGGCTTCACGCCGGGCATTTTTTATTTTAGCGTTCAGCATTGTTCGAATTGGGTCAACAAATTCCGTATCGATGAATGACACTGGAGTTGGCCGATAGTAGAATGTGCGCTCCCCGGGTCTCCCGGGGGCTGTTTCTGCGACGGCCAGGTGGCAGAGTGGTTATGCAGCGGCCTGCAAAGCCGTGTACGCCGGTTCGATTCCGACCCTGGCCTCCAAATGAAAAAGGCCCCGTTAAGGGGCCTTTTGCATATGAGCAGGGGGAACCGCGGCGTATTCTTCAGTTCTTCAGCGCTGCACACGGCAATGCTTAAATTGCTTTCTCTTGGTTCGGGTGTTCGCCGGTCAGATGGACTCGGCCCATCCCTGGGCCTCACCCTCGCTGCGCTCGGGTCGCGATGCGCTCCAAATCGGCTGTCGTGCCGATTTGTCCGACCCTGGCCTCCAAATGAAAAAGGCCCCGTGAAGGGGCCTTTTATTTCTTACCTCCGCATCCCAGACAAATTTCTGACACGGAGGGCTGCTCTGCAATAAGCGGAAAGGTACAATGTGCGCTTGCCAAGCACTCGGGCCCGGGTGGCGAAATTGGTAGACGCAAGGGACTTAAAATCCCTCGGTAGAAATACCGTGCCGGTTCGATTCCGGCCCCGGGCACCAGAATTAAGACAGGGCCCGAAGATCGGGTAACTTAAAGTTTCACCACCAATTGGCTTTGCAGCACCCAGTGATATTCGCCCGTCTCCAATTGGACCAGCACGATGGTGCCATTGGGGAAGATGGCCTCGGGCCGGTCGCTGAAGTAGTACTCTTCACAGACCATTTCCTTGACGGGTTCGGCGACGAACGTGCCGATCACATGTTTTTCTTTGTATCCGACGGCTGCCTGGCATTCGCCGGTTTCTGTCGGAATCATGACCAGTGAGTGGAAATCGTTGATGATGAACCTGTCCGGCTTGTCTTCAAACAGCCCGCTGCTGCCGGTGAACCGGAAACCAAAATAAACCAGGGCGAGCGCCACCGCGAACAAAACCAAAACCTGTAAGACTCTCACATTCCATTCCTTGGGTGAGTTGGCATCAGCATACTCTCCCGGCGGCGATCGTTCCACTCAGGATATGTGGTGCACTGCAGACACCATGCGACCGCAAGGACCGCACTAGAACAAACCACCCCGCAAGAACCATAGAATGGCGACCAGGGCAATCAGCAGGGCGCCCCAGGCCAGACCTGCGCGACGGATGGCGAGCTTGGCCCGTTCAGCCTCCCACCAGGTACGGGGGCGAATTCCCTTGGCGACAAAAGTGGCGACGGCAGCGATGTTGAGGCAGATAACGTTGGTCGCCAACAGCAGCAAGGGCCCCATTGATGCCGCAGCATGACCCGCACCCAATAACATGCCGAACGCCACCAGGGGCGGCATCAGTGCGACCGCAACCATGACTCCGATCAAGGTCGACGGCAGGCCAGTGGTAAACGCCAGTGCGCCTGCCGCCCCTGAGCACAGTGCCAATAGCAGGTCCCCCGCGTCCACTTCGCTGCGATGTGCGATGGCCGGTAGTTCAGGTGAGATGGCCAGTAGAAATCCAAAGGTGACAGCCACCAGCAGTGACAGCATAACGCCCAGCGCATTTGTCTGAATTGCGTTCCAGGCCAGTTCGGCATCGCCGAGTGTGGCGGCCAGGGACAGCGCGATGTTCGGGCTCAATAACGGGGCGATGACCATGGCGCCGATCAGTATGGCCGTGTCATCCCGATAGAGGCCGATGGCCGCTACAACCGAGGACAGGAGCACCATGGTGACGAACGTACTGCGGACTTTCAGCCCGGAGCTGACTTCCTGGTAGAGTTCTTCGCGGCTGATTCGCTGGCTGGCCTTGTTCTTCCCCGTCGCGGGCTCTGGCTCTGGCTCAGGGGAGCGGGGCAGGGTGGCCTCCAGCGGCAACAGGGTCAACTGGAACTCTTCCCTGGTGCCAAATAATTGCTCCAGCCGGTCCATCACGGCCTCGCTTTTCGCCGTGTCCACCACCATGTGCACGCGCTTGAGTCCTTCATCCCAGGGATCGCTGGAGGCCGCCACGATTCGGGCGGGCTCACAATAAGCCACCAGTTCATCGCGTTCGATGTCGCGAATGCTGAGTTGGATCAGGCGTTGGGCCATGGTGTCGCTCCCGTGTTCAGGATGCGGCGCGCTTTGGGTTACGCGCCGTGGGTCAGCATATCAAAGGATGCTTTTACCCATGGCGCTCAAGATCAATTCCAGGGTCCGTTCAGCGCTGATGTTCTTTTCATCCAGGAAGGGATTGAGTTCGACGATTTCCAGCGAGGTCATGCGTCCATTGTCAGCGCAGTACTCCATCAGCAAATGCGCCTCGCGGAACTGGACGCCACCGGGCACCAGCGTGCCGGAACCGGGAATTACCGAGGGATCGCAGCCATCCACGTCAAAGCTGACGTGAAACCCGGCCGTGCCATCGTTGACCACTTCCAGGGCCTCGGCTGCCACGCTGGCCATGCCCCGTTCGTCGATGTCCCGCATGGTCATGGCGCGGATGCCAGACTCCTGGATGATGCGTCGCTCGCCGGCATCCAGGCTGCGCAGGCCGATGATAGCGACGTTCTCAGGCCGTACTTTGGGCGCGAAGCCGAGCAGTCCCGCCAGGTCAGCGTCACCTTTTCCCAACAAGTGGGCCAGAGGCATTCCATGAATGTTGCCACTGGGCGAAACACCAGGGATATTCATATCGCCATGGGCATCGAACCAGATCAGTCCCAGGCTTTGCTCGCGGGCGTGAAAATGTGCCGATACGCCGGAAACCGTGCCCATCGCGATCGAATGGTCACCACCGACCACCAGCGGGAATTCGCCCGCCGCCATGATCTCGCGCGTACGCATCGCCAACTCGGTGCAGACTTCCAGTATCTGCGGTTTGAATCGGGCGTTACTGTCCTCGACGCTTCGCGTTTCCATGGCCGGTACCGGGATGTCTTCTTCCCGGGCCACTTCGTAGCCAATGCTTCTCAGTCGGGCACCCAGGCCAGCGATTCGCAAGGCCGAGGGGCCCATATCCGTACCGCGCCTACTGGCACCCAGGTCCATGGGAACGCCAATGATGCGAACGGTTCGGTCGCGTACTGAGTTTGTTTTTTGCATGCTGGTCACGAAACAATGGAATCCAGCGGGATGATACTTCCCGCACTCATCGAAAGCGAATCAGAACGTGTGACCGGTCTTCTGATGGCGATCCTGCTGAAAGTGGGGCAGGGCAGTTGCTGCCCTCGTTTTCAGCCTGCTTTTCGCCCCCGGGCGATACCGATGTGCCAGCACAACTGCGTTCGACGTCAGGGACGATAGGCCCAGTGCACATAAATCTGTCGCCCAGCGCCCGGGAAATAACGATAGTTGCCAAAGGCATAGTCCGCGCGTTCGGCAAAGTGGTTGTCCAGCAGGTTGGTAAGCCGAACGCCCAGGCGATGGCGGCCTTCGGCCACGTCAATTCCGGCCCGCAAGTTCACCAGCAAGTGCCCGCCATAACGGTGCAGATTGGCGGCATCCAGCCAGTATTCACCGGTATAGGTCCATTCAGCTTCCACGAAGCTCCTGGAAACCGGCTGCCAGAACAGCCGCAGGGTGCCGAGCCAGGCTGGCGCAGTGTCCACCATATTGCCTTTGCGGATGACCTCACCGCCGCCAGCCACCCGGTCGAAGTCATATTGGTGGCGCGACCAGGCCACATTTCCGGAAAGTCTCAATTGCTCGGTCCAGTTCCACTGAAAGTCGAATTCCAGACCCACATGACGGCTCTTGCCGTCGCTCACGTTGTAGCCTTCGGCGTCGCGGAATATATCCTTGTGTTTGTGCATGGCAAAAGCACTGGCGCTGATTACGCCGCGCTCAGTATGGCGCGCGTACGAGGCCTCCAGGCTGTCCAGCGTAGTGGTTTCGAGATCCGTTACCACTTGACTGCGCTGCAAACGATACAACTCCGTGGCCTGCGGAGCCCGAAAACCGCGAGCGGCCCTGAGGCCCAGGCTATTCCGGTCACCCAGGCGCCAGGTCAGGCCCAGTTCCGGCGCGAGTTCGCTAAATGCATCTGAGCGGTTCGCGGGCCGCGAATACAGGCAACCGCCAAAACCACATTCGCTGCCGTCATCGCGCGTATTCCCCGGTGGCAGGTAATTGCGGTAACGGTAACGCATCCACTCGGCACGCAGCCCGGCAGTGAATTCGAGCTGTGCAGTCAATGCACGCTGGTAGCGCGCCCAGGCGCCAAGGGACAGGGCATCCGCTTCATAATCGTAGTGAAAGCCCTGGGGGCGTGTTTCACGCAGGAATTCCGAACCGTCAGTTATCTCCTCAGCCTGGTACTCCACCAGCTGGCCTTTGGCCATTTCCAGGTCCGCACCAAAGCTCCAACCCTCCGGAGTCTGCCAGGCAAGGCGCACGCCGGCCGAATCCTGCCCGTTGGTCTCCAGTGGTTTTCCCGGCAGATAGTGCTGCAGGAACTCCATGTCACTGCGTCGTACAAAAGGAGTTAGTTCTAGCGTGTATCTATCTGAATACCATGTAAATGTAGTAATTACTCTAAGCGCCGTGGCTTTGCGAAAAGCTTCCGGGTTCAGGTTTTGACGGCGCAATACAGAATCCTTGTATGAGTCGAATCCCAGGATGTACCCGGCGGTATCCTGATCGAGTTCTACCAGAGAAAGAGCGGTTCGTGCGGTGGCGGTTCCGACTCGACCCAGCCAGCTGGCATTGATCTGGGCATGAGCATAAGCCTCATTGTCCCGGAAGGATCGGGTATCGGTAAAATTCCCCACCAGGCTGACAGGACCGGATTCCATGGAGAACTCGCCGCGGTAAAAGTCCTCGCTGCCTATTTCGATCCGGAATTCCTGACCATCCAGGCGATCAGCGTCCGCCGTCTGAACGGAAACCACGCCGTGTAACGCATTAGAACCGTCGATCACGGCACTCGGGCCGCGCATGACGGAAACCGTCGACGCCTGAGCAATATTGAGTTCCAGCAAACCGTTCACGTTGCAGAAACCCGGAGGGCGGATCGGTACGCCATCTTCCAGCACCAAAAAGGCACCGCAAGCGCCGGCTCCTGTCAATACAGGCGAACGGATTGCGGTTAAGTGCTCCTGACCGGATCCACGGTTGATCCACGCACCGGGAACCCGCTGAAACAGCTCACTGGGATGAGCAGGAGCGATCAAACCGATTTCATCGGCATCCAGACGGGTACGGCTCGCCAGGAAACCGTCTGTAATGCGCTCTCGGGTGGACGACACCTCCACGATTTCCTGGGGTAACGACCCGGACTGGGGCGATAACGCTGACGCCTGAAACAAAACTCCGGCTAGAAAATGGGAGAACATCGGGGCATGGTAGACCAACAGCCGCAAACTTCAATACAACCGGAAGCACAGTACGAAAGCGGCTCAATCAAAAAGCTGATCTGTATCAAGTAATGCTCTTAAGATATATCTCTATCTATCTGTATATTATATATATATTAAGAAGCAATGACGATAGAGGCTGACTATTGGTGTCGTTCATATGGCCAGTGCGCCAAGTCAGGGCCTGGCCGGGGATTAACTGAGCAAACGAGTTAACCTGAATGTATTATTTAACATAATATACATTATACGCATATTACTAACAATGAATGTGGCTGCGCACAGCCCTCCTTCCAGAGTCTGTTCGCGGATGTTTGAGACTTTCGGAATTGTTACCAGTTGCCAGAGAGACCGATAAACGGGCCCGTCTGGTCGTACTTGACGCGTCCGTACCAATCCGGTTTATCCACGTCCACATCCAGCTCAAAGCTTTTGTAGGCGAAATCGATGCCGAAGTGATCGGTGAACTGATAGTTGATTCCCACGTTGGCGTTGATCAGATTACCCGAGTATTCCTTGAAACTGGCGCCGAACCAGTCAGCCCGGATAAAAGCGGCCCACTTGGGCGAAAAAGTGTGTAGATACCAGAGGGTCACGTTGGGCAGCGGTGCAGAGGCCGTTACCGCTTCCTTCCTTACACCAGAAGCTTCGTCCCCAATCAGGGCTTCGCCTTCTATAAATGCACCCAGTTCTAACCAATGCAGGCCGAGACCCAGACCCAATTCGCTCCGATCACTACGGTAGACGTCACGGCCAATGACCACACGATAGAGGTCCATGCTGGTCCCCCCGCTGGCATAACTACCCGCCGGAAACACGTAGTCATTCCATTCCAGATCTTCCTCCAACACCGCGCCTTCTTCGAATTTAGCGGAATATGACTCTGCGCCCAGCCACCATTTTTGACCGAAGTCCCATTTCAGATTGATAGCAAAAATGCTTTCCCTGCTACCGCCCTTGAAAGTCTGGTCAAAATCAACCTCTTTGGTTTCGACCTCAGCGTTGCCACGGGCAGAAATGAGAATATCCTTGTCGGGCAGGAACGAGCCAATCTGCACCAGGAAGTCACTCTTCAACCAGGGGTGTTGAATCACGCTGTCGGCATCGTCCGCGTGAACGAAACCGTTGAACGCCAGGCCGCTGAGCAGTAAAAAAGAAAGTGGTTTCACGATCTGAAAGGCTGCTTTGGAAGTAATGTTTCCATCTTAACACCCATTGCGATATCGAAATTCACGTGTGCATGGGTTTCATGCCGCTCATCATGATCAGAGTCCAAAGCGCCAGAAAAACGAGGCTGAGCCCCACGATTCTTCGTACCAGCGGATCACGCATCATCGAGGCCAAAACAGGTGACATCCAGGTCACGCCGAGCATCGAAGGTAACGTGCCCACGCCAAACGCGAGCATGACCAACATCGCCAGCCTGACCGAGGCAGTGGATGCAGCAGTGAGCAAGATCGAATAAACCAGTCCGCAAGGCAGTAATCCCCAAACCATACCCAGCAACAGTCGGTTTCCTGCCCCGGGCCGTGATGAGAGGCGAACTGCCGCAGGCTGCACCAAACGCCACAGCCCTGCCCCGGCTTTTTCAACCCGGTCCAACGTTCGGATATTGAACAAAAACCGCAATCCTATGAGCAGGATCATACCTGCCGTTACAAGGCGCAGGATTCGAGCCCAATACGGCACGTGCAGCATCTCCCCTGCCCCGCCCAGCAGCCAGGCGGCTATTCCTCCCAGCAGGCAATAGCTCACAACCCTTCCGAGGTTGAACAGCAGCCCTGGCAACCAGTTTTTGCCAGTGCCGGAAGCAGAAGTCAGCGCTCCCAGGGTGCCGGCGATGCCGCCACACATACCGAAACAATGTCCGCTACCCAGAAAACCAGCGAGCAAGGCTGTCAGTAATATCGGCAGATCAGAAGGCGAATTTATGGTGACTCCTCCTCACTATTTGATGGGCTTGACTGCTCTGGCGGAGGGGCCCGGTCATCGTCCAGCACGACGTTCCATGCCTGGGATTCCAGGTTGTCGAACTGGCGGTTGCGAATGGCCCAAAGCATGGCCCAGATAGCAATGCCCAGCACCATGAGCGCAAGAATAATCAGGACATAAAGCATGGTTTAATTCGAGCCCTCCAGAAGCTGCAAGCCCCCTGGCGACACAGGGGTTTGCCGACCCAAACGGGCTGCGTTCAGCACGACCAGCAAGGAGCTGGCTGACATTCCGATGGCGGCCATCCAGGGTTGCAGCAGACCACTGGCGGCCAGCGGAATCATGGTCGCATTGTAAAGCAGGGCCCAGAAGAGGTTCTGGGCGATGGTCCGCCGGGTGGACAGCGCCAGTTCCCGCGCTTGCCAGACCAGTTCGAGCGAACGGCCGGTCAGAATCAGGTCTGCAGCGCTGTTGGCCAGTTCGGTGCCACCCTGTACGGCAATGGAAACATCCGCTGCGGCCAGTACCGGGGCATCGTTGATGCCGTCACCGACCATCAGCGTGCGTCGACCTTCATTCTTCAGCGAAGCCAGCACCGCAAGTTTCCCCGCGGGGTCCAGGCCCGCATGCCAGTTCCGGATATTCAGTTCACTGGCGACGGGCTCGACATTGACGGCGGTATCACCTGACAGGATGACTGTATCAATGCCTGCCTCGCGGAACCGGCGAACCGTGTCCCCTGCCCCCACCCTGAGAGCGTCCCGGACTTCAAAACCCGCGATCAGGCCGTTCTCATCCGCCAGAAAGACCTGCCCCTGTTCGGAATCCGGGGATATATTACCTTCCGGCCAGGCGAACTCCTGACGGCCGATTCGATACTCCCGGTTTTCGATCCATCCCCGCACGCCCTGCCCGGCGATCGTTTCAGCCCGTTCGAGCGGTAACAGGGGATCGTTGCTATGAAAAGCCTGCGCCAGAGGGTGTGCCGAAGCTGACTCCAGGCTGGCGGCCAGCAGAAATGCACTCGCTTCGGTCACACTTGCCCGCTCATTGTTGACATGGACCTTGACGACAATCGGGTGCCCCGAGGTCAGGGTGCCGGTTTTGTCGAACAGAACTGTATCGGTTCCAGCCAAAATTTCCAGGGCTTCCCCCCGGGTCAGAATGATGCCGCGACGAAGCATGGCCCGACTGGCTGCCGCAATCGCTGAGGGCGCCGCCAGGGACAAGGCGCAGGGGCAACTGACAACGAG
>JAHEFS010000027.1:21921-28200 GCA_024640045.1 Chromatiales bacterium
CCCAACAGCAGGAAGAAAATGAACATCACGACCGAATCAAACCAGACCTCGCCGGTTCCGCGAAAAAAAGCGATGACGCTGGCGCAATACGCGATTCCTATTGCCAGGGCAACCGGGACGTCCATGCCGGGCCGGCGCGCACGCAGGCTGCGCCACGCACCTTCGAAAAACACCCTGCCGGAATAGACCAACACCGGCGTGGTGACCAGCAGGCTGACCCACTCGAGGAACCGTTCTGCATTTTTCCCGATACCCAGCGCTTCACCGGCATACAGCCCGACGGCATACATCATCACCTGCATCATGCCCAGGCCGGCTATGCCGAGCCGGCGCAGGGATCTATTCCGCTCCTCCTGCCGGGCCCTTTCCTGCTCGCTGGCCAACGGCAAATGCGGCTTGTAACCCAATTGGTACAACGCCATTGCGATTTCGCTCAGCCTCACTCGCTCGGGATCCCAGGTCACACTGGTATAGCCGGAGGAAATGTCTACCTGAACGTCGCGAATTCCAGCAAGCCGGGCCAGTTGGGAGCGAATCAGCCAGGCACAGGCCGCACACTGGATGCCTTCGGTCTGCAGCATGAGTTCGCGGCGGCCGTTAGCCAATGACTCACCCCAAAGCCCGGGTTTGCTATCACAGGCCTGCCAGGCCAATCGGGCCTGCTCCAGGTCATCACCCGCGCGTCGCGCCTTCGACTGCCTGAACTGGTAATAACGATCGAGTCCCGCATCGTGGATCATGGAGGCCACGGCCATGCACCCCGCACAGCACATTGGCAGGGATTGGCCCTGTTTCTCGATCCTGAAATGGGTGGCCTGGGGAACGGGTTCGCCGCAGTGGTAGCAGCGGATATCAGTGTTTTCCATCAGCTCCGTCGCGGCTGGCCTCATCCGCGTGCTGGGCGCGAAGTTCTCCGCGAATCTGCTGGTACTCCTGATCGTCAACGACCAGCGACTCTGGATGAGTCAGCGCCAGCCAAAGCGTGACGAATGCACCGATGACTGTCAGCGACGGGATCGCGATGATGAACCATGGCCAAAACTGTCGGTACCATGGCGGGTGAATGTCTGGGGTAGCCGTCATATTGGTTTCAGGGTTTTTCCGGTAGCAGCATGCGGACGCTCGCGGAGCGTTGAATGGACGGATTGTCTTCGGCCTCAAACCGAATGTCCAGCCGCAGGACCCCCTGCCCCGCCGTGGCCGGTGCGCTGAGGCGCAAGGAAAACACACCGACTTCCTCGCTTGCCAGTGACAAGGGCCGGGCCGTATTGGCCTCAACCTGGTCATTGCCCAGCACGGTAAGACGATAGCTGTGCGCCTGATCGTCCATGTTGATCAGTTTCAGTTTGTACACGTTTTCAATTTGCCCACCAGGCAACTCGCGGTAGAGGGCATTACGGTCCCGGATCAATTCCGCTCGCAGGGGGACACGTTGGCTGATCGACCACAGAACGCCGCTAAGAAGCGCCAGCAACAAAACACCGTAAATCAGAATCCTGGGCCTGAGCACCCGGGTCAACCCTCCAGCCAGGGAGTGTTCCGTGGTGTAGCGAACCAGACCACGTTCATAACCCATTTTGTCCATGACCTGGTCGCAGATATCTACGCAGGCGGCACAAGCGATGCACTCGTACTGCAACCCCTCACGGATATCGATTCCGGTCGGGCAAACCTGCACACATAACGTGCAATTAATGCAATCGCCCATCTCGGGCGTTTCCGAACCCTTGCGCCGGCCGCCTCGGGGCTCCCCGCGGCTCTCGTCATAGGAAATAATCAGTGTGTCCTTGTCGAACATGGCGCTCTGGAAACGCGCGTAGGGACACATATACTTGCAGACCTGCTCGCGCAGGAATCCAGCGTTACCGTAAGTGGCAAAACTGTAAAAAACGAGCCAAAAAGTTTCCCAGGGTCCGAGGCTGAAGGTGGAAATACCGCTCCAGAGTTCCCTTATCGGAGTGAAAAATCCAACGAAGGTGAAGCCGGTCCAGGCCGCAAAGGCAATCCAAAGGAACTGCTTGGCCGTCTTGCGCAGGATACGCTCCCGGTTCCATGGCCCATTGTCCAGGCGCATGCGCTTCAACCTGTCGCCTTCGACCCATCGCTCCATGAGCAGGAAAGCTTCGGTCCACACGGTCTGGGGGCAGGCGTAACCACACCAGAGGCGGCCTGCCAAAGCAGTAAAGAAGAACAAGGTCAGGCCGGCTATGGCTAGCAGAAGCGCCAGGTAGATAAAATCCTGAGGCCAGAAAGTGAGATTGAAAATGTGAAATTTCCGGGCCGGTAAATCGAACAGGACGGCCTGGCGCCCATCCATGCTGATCCAGGGAAGGAAATAGTAAATTCCCAGCAGAACATACATGGAAAGATCGCGCAGCGTATCGAACCGGCCGCGCACCTGGCGAGGGTAAATCTTCGGCTCTTTGCGGTACAGCGATTCCTGCGCCGCTGGTTCGGGGTTCACTTCAGATCACCAATGTCCAGGTCTGGATTGTCCTCGGTGGGATCGCGAACTTCAGGGGGCGGACGGCTACCCGTACCCGTTGCATGACCACTGCGGGGGCCGGTCCTTTGCATGAAGGTGGTCAGCCCGCTGGCCAGGAGGCTGACCAAAAACAGAAACCCGAAGCCCAGGCTGTAAGCCAGCTTGCGGGAAATGTCCCATTGCTCCATCCACGCGTTTTCGAGCTCACTGGGATCAACGATCCCGAACAGGAAGAACGTGCCGACGGAAGCGGCCAGGAAAGCCACCCAGAGGGCTACACCCAGATCACGCTTTCGCCGGTTCCAGCGCTCAGGCATTTCCTTCGCCTGTCCTCATCAAAGTCTGCGTATCCCTAGTTTGAAAGGCTCAGGACGTAAGCCGCTACCATGCGACGCTGTTCCGGATCGAGAATGTCAGCGTGTGACGGCATGTTGCCGTTGCGTCCGGTCATGATGGTCTGGGTAATGGTCTCGGCATCGCCGCCGTAAAGCCAGATGTCGTTGGTGAGGTTCGGTGCGCCTAACATCGGGTTGCCAGTGCCATCCATGCCGTGACAGGCCATGCAGACCGTCTGGAATCGGGATTGGCCGGCTGCAGCGAGTTCCGCATCTACGGACTGCCCCGAGAGTTGCTGAACGTATGCCACGACCTGGGGCAAACCTTCATCGCCCAGGGCCGCTGCCAGCGGCGGCATGTTGGCCTGCCGTCCCTGTTTCAGGGCCGTCATAATGGCATCGTAGCCTGGACCCCACTGCCATTCGCTGTCCGTCAGGTTTGGAAATCCAACGGCTCCACGTGCGTCTGAACCGTGACACATCGCACAGTTATTGGCGAATAACCTACGGCCGATGCCCAATGCTTCTTCATTCTGCATCAACTGCTCCGGCGTCATGTCCTGGAACACTGCGTAAACGTTCTGCTTTGCGACCTGCGAAACGGCGACTTCGGCCTCGTACTGCGACAGCTGGGTCCAGCCAAGAAAGCCCTTGACGTTGCCGAGCCCCGGGAACATCGCCAGGTAGAGAATGCTGAAAGCGATGGTCAGGTAGAAAAGGTACAACCACCAGCGTGGCAAGGGGTTGTTCAGTTCCTCGAGATCCTCGTCCCATACGTGGCCCGTGGTCCCGACGTCGTCCCCCTCACGGTTGGAAATACCCTTGGTCCAGTTCAACAACCACCAGCAGCCCAGAATGGACAGCACAGTGAGGATGATGACAAACCAGTTCCAGAAAGCACTCAACATGGCTCAATCCTTCTTTTCTTCATTAGCGGGAATACTCCCGTCATCTTCTTCCAGGGGCAACAGGCTGGCCTCGTGAAACGTCTTTTTACGTTTACGGCTCCAGGCCCAGATCCACAGCCCGATGAACGCGACCATAAGCACGATCAGCATGGTGCCGTGGTACCACTCGGAACCCATTCAGCGACCACTCCTCGCCCGGCCGAGGCCTTGCAGATAGGCAATGAGCGCCTGCATCTCGGTCCGGCCGTCCACCGCTGCCGGCGCGGCCGCGATTTCCTCGTCGGAGTAGGGGTCACCCAGTGTCTGTAAAGCGCGCATCTTCTTCTGAACCAGTTCACCGTCGACACTGGCTTCGAGAAGCCACGGATAGCCAGGCATGTTCGACTCCGGCACCACATCGCGAGGATTGATCAGATGGATGCGATGCCAGTCATCACTGTAACGCCCGCCCACCCTGGCAAGATCCGGTCCCGTGCGCTTGGACCCCCACTGGAACGGCCGGTCATAAACCGATTCTCCTGCCACGGAGTACGGTCCGTACCGTTCGGTTTCACTGCGAAATGGACGGATCATCTGTGAGTGGCAGTTATAGCAACCTTCCCGCACGAAGATGTCGCGTCCCGCCAGTTGCAGCGCCGGGTATGGCTTGATGCCTTCGGCAGGAGTTCGGGCATGGCCGCCAAAGATCAATGGCAGAATTTCAACGGCCCCGCCAATGCTGATGACCAGCACGATGAAGATCGCCATCAGGCTTATGTTCTTTTCCAGTATTTTGTGTGATGAGCTCATGCGTGCTCTCCCCAATGAGCCGGTTCAGACGCTGGCACCGGTTCCGGACGCTTGTTACGCATGGTTTTCCAGACGTTCCAGGCCATGATGAACATACCGCTCAGGACCAGGATTCCACCCACCAGCCTGATGGCGTAGTACGGCTTGGTGGCTGCAATCGTTTCGATAAAGGTGTAAGTCAGGGTGCCATCATCATTGAAGGCTCTCCACATCAAGCCCTGCATGACACCGGCAATCCACATGGAAGTGACGTAGAACACCACGCCGATAGTGGAAACCCAGAAATGCAGGTCGATGGCCTTGATGCTGTGCATCTCCTTCTCGCCGACCAACCGGGGGATCAGGCAATACATGGAACCGATGGTCATCATGGCGACCCAGCCCAGAGCGCCGGAGTGAACGTGACCGATGGTCCAGTCGGTGTAGTGGCTTAGTGCGTTAACCGTCTTGATAGACATCATCGGGCCTTCGAAGGTCGACATGCCGTAGAAACTCAGCGCCACGATCATGAACTTGAGCACCGGGTCCGTGCGCAATTTATGCCAGGCCCCTGAAAGGGTCATCATGCCGTTGATCATGCCGCCCCAACTGGGTGCCAGGAGGATCAACGAGAACACCATGCCGAGAGACTGGAGCCAATCGGGAAGCGCCGTATAGTGAAGGTGGTGCGGTCCTGCCCACATGTAAATGGCGATCAGTGCCCAGAAGTGAACAATGGACAAGCGGTACGAATAAACCGGCCCTTCCGCCTGTTTCGGCACGAAGTAATACATCATGCCCAGGAAGCCAGCGGTCAGGAAAAAGCCAACGGCATTGTGTCCATACCACCACTGCACCAGGGCATCGACCGAACCGGTGTAGATCTGGTACGCCTTGAAAGGCGTGACCGGCAATGCGAGGTTATTGACGATGTGCAGCAAGGCGATCGTCAGGATAAAGGCACCGTAGAACCAGTTGGCCACATAAATATGGCTCACGCGGCGTTTGACGATGGTGCCGAAAAAGACGACGGCGTAAGCCACCCAGACGACTGCGATCAGCAAGTCGATGGGCCATTCCAGTTCGGCGTATTCCTTGCCCTGCGTGATTCCCAGAGGGAGTGTGATGGCCGCCGCCAGGATGATCAGCTGCCAACCCCAGAACACAAAAGACGCCAGCTTTTCCGCGAACAGCTTGACATGGCAGGTTCTCTGCACCACGTAAAGCGAGGTGCCGATCAGGGCGCAGCCGCCAAATGCGAATATAACTGCATTTGTGTGCAACGGTCGCAGCCGCCCGTAACTGAGCCAGGGAATATCGAAATTCAGCGCCGGGATCCAGAGCTGAGCGGCGATCACGACACCCACCAGCATTCCCACGATACCCCAGACAACTGTCATGACGGCAAACTGCCGAATGATTTTATCGTTGTAGGTCATTGCACTCCCATCCACCTTGTATTGTGCCGGTCCAACCGGCTGGATTCGTTAATTCAGGACCTGGAAACCCAGGCATTGCACCAGCCTTTTCCGGACACCTTACGTCCCTGGAAAATGCTGCAAGGCGCCCACTCGACGCTCGGATCCCCGTCAAACAGCGCACAGTTACGACAGAGTTGCCGGCCCGCCTGGGCCCCCGCCCGCTTGGGAAACGCCTGGGTATCCACCTGCTCTGCATCGTGTCGGTAACCCAAACTTTGCGCCGCAGGCTCATCCTCATCGACCGTCTGGTTCTGCTGTGCGTTGGCGTGCCGTGCCACGGGTGATAGTCCGGCAAGAAGCAT
>JAHEFS010000122.1:0-1957 GCA_024640045.1 Chromatiales bacterium
CATCAACGAAGATCTTGAGTCAGCCCTGATGTCGATCAGGCGCGGCGTGGATGAAAAACAACTGGTCGGCTGGTGGTTCTCACTCAACCATCCCATGTTCGACCCACTCCGGCTCGAACGCAGGTTCCAGCAAGCCATAGAAGACATTGAACAGATCATGACGGAAGAGCGGACGCGCTTCTACCAATTGACAGCGGGGGAAGTCCTGTGAGCCTCTTTGCAGAACTCAAACGCCGCAACGTGTTCCGGGTAGGCATTGCCTATCTGATCGTGGCCTGGCTGTTGGTGCAGGTGGCCGATGTGATGATCGATAACATCGGTGCGCCGGACTGGTTCTTCCAGGGCATCCTCCTGGTGCTGGGCATCGGTTTTCCGGTCGTACTGATTTTCGCCTGGGCTTTTGAGATGACTCCCGAGGGCTTGAAGCTCGACAAGGATGTGGATCGGAGCAGTTCAATCGCACCGCAGACCGGCCGCAAGCTCAACACCACCATCCTGGTGCTGATGGCGCTGGCCATAGGCTACCTGTTAATCGATCGCTTCAGCCAGCCCGCGAGCCAGGAGCCAACACAAAGTGAGGCCTCGACAGCAATTGTGGTGCCAGCGGAGCCTGTCGCGGCAGAACCCGCCACAGTGGAGCCTTCAATCGCGGTCCTGCCCTTCGTGAACATGAGTACCGACCCCGAGCAGGAGTTTTTCTCCGACGGCATTGCCGAGGAACTGCTTAATCTGCTGGTGCGGGTGGATGGTCTGAAGGTCGCCTCGCGCACCTCTTCCTTTACCTACAAGGGCGAGAACCTCGACATCCCCGAGATCGCCAGCGAACTGAAGGTTGATCACATCCTGGAAGGCAGTGTGCGCAAGTCCGGCAACCGGGTGCGGATTACCGCACAGCTGATTGACACCAGCAACGACCGCCACCTCTGGTCGGAGACCTTCGACCGCGAACTGACCGACATTTTCGCCATCCAGGACGAGATCGCCAACTCCATCGTTTCGGCTTTGCAGGAAACGTTGGGTGTTGGACTGCAGGCCATCAGTGTGCAAAAGGTGACTGAGAACCTCGACGCCTACGAGCTGTACCTCAAGGCCCGTGGATTATTCATCGCTCGCCAGAACCTGGACGAGAGCATCGGGCTGTTCGAGCGGGCGATTGAACTGGACCCGCAGTTTGCCCAGGCCTGGGAAGTGCTGGCAGCGACCCATTCTGTTTCAGCCTCCTGGCTGGCGGGCGATGGCATCGACCATTTCAAGCTGTCCGCGGAAGCCGCCAAGCGGGCACTGGAAATTGACCCGGGCCTGTCCATGCCCTATGCCGTCATGGGAATTGACTCGGCAAACAACGGTCGGTCCTACGGGGAAGCGGTCGAGTTTCTGGACAAAGCCGTAGCGAACGATCCCAAGAACGCCACGGCCTGGCTGTGGCGTGGAATCACCATGAAGGACCTGGGGTACTTCCAGCAGGCAATCAACGATTTTGAACGCTGCCTGGATATCGACTCGGCCTACCTGAACTGCAAGCAACACATGGCAGAGGCATACCTGGATAACGGGCAGGATGAGACTGCGCTTCGCTTGTTCGAAGAGACCATGGAAGAGAACTTTCACTCCGTCGGCGACTCGTTCATTCCGCTTTACCTTGCCAAAGGTCAGCGCGTCACCGCCCTGTTGATCGCAGCCGCTCATGCGAAGCGGCCTTATGCGCCCGTCAAGGATTGGATCGATGCACTCAACCACCCCGAACAGGACCAGTCCGGACGCATCGCGCGCTGGCAAAAATGGGCCGAGGACAACAATTTGAATTTATGCAATACCGAAGCGTTTGTCCCATTGGGACAAAACGACTGTTTCCTGGACCCTGATATGCACCGCACGATCTGGACCCCGGCGGCAAAACAGTATCGCGGGACCCGCGCTTTCAAGGAACTGGCGAGGGAGAAATTACTCGACTACTGGC
>JAHEFS010000122.1:2057-7713 GCA_024640045.1 Chromatiales bacterium
CCGGCGCGGACCTCGGTCTTTGCCTACAAGGGCCGGGTCCAGGACGTGCGCGACATCGGCCGCGAATTGAATGTGGCCCATGTGCTGGAAGGCAGCATCCGTTCCCAGGGCAAGCAGGTGCGCATCACCGCTCAGCTGATCAAGGTCGATTCCGGCTACCACCTTTGGTCGGAAACCTTCGACCGTCAGCTGGAAAACATTTTCGCCGTGCAGGAAGAGATTGCCGCCTCCATCGCTGAGGTGCTGGTGGGTGAACTGGGCGTCAAGGTGGCCGCCGTGCCCAACCAGACCCGTAACATGGAAGCCTACGATCTTTATCTGCAGGGACGTGCCGCCCTGCGCAAGCGGGATGATTCGGCCATCACGCTGCTCGAGGCCGTGACGCAGAAGGACCCGGACTTCGTTCCCGGCTGGGCGGCACTCGCCATCGCCCACAACTCCATCGACGACAATGACCAGGCGGCGATCGAAGCGGCCGAGCGGGCCTTGTCGATGGATCCCGACAACGTGGATGCCCTCAACGCCATAGGTGCTGCGCTGCGGGGTTTGGGTCAATGGGCTGAAGCGGAAGCTTATTTTAATCGCGCCCTGTCGATCGATCCCAGCTCGGCGGAACTGCTCGAGGACTGGGCAGAATTTCTCAACTTCACCGCTCGGACGGGTGAAGCGCTGGAGGTCACCACGCGAGCCGTGGCCATTGAGCCAGGATTGATGCCTCTGCTCCAGGAACACGCGTTCGCGTTGCTGGCCGCCGGCAGGCATGAAGAGGCGCGCCAGGTCGCCGAACACATCATGGAGACGACCGGGACCAGAGCCTGGTTTTACCTGATGAACGTCTGGCTGGTACCAACTGGACCGGGACTGCCCATCGATGTCCCCCCGATGCCTCGCTGGGCGGAAGCGGGAGAGATTCCGCCACGGGCGCAGGAGTTTCTCTCTTTGATGAATCCCAGCTCGCTGTCGAACCTGGATGAATCCTGGGGTTTGCAAATGCGTACGTGGCTGGAGCGCGCAGGGGAAGGTGACGATGACATTAACAGCAATACCTGGGCCATTCGTGCACCCCTGGTCCTGGCTGGCCAGGTCGATTTCGTAATCGACGAGTTTCTACTTGCCGACCAGGGCCCCGAGGGCGGCGGCGGCAACATGGCTGAAGGACTGTGGACGCCCACCCTGGAGAACCTGCGTCAACACCCCCGTTTTGCCGAATTCCTGCAACGGGTCGGACTGATTGAATACTGGGACGAGACCTCCTGGCCCAAGTGGTGCCAGCGTGATGACGAAGGTGCGGTCATATGCAAATGAGAAGCGACATTACACTCGATTGGGCCCGCTTAGGCGTAATCCTGGCTCGAGTCCCGAGTCCCGAGTCCCGAGTCCCGGTACCGACGCCAGGAGGCGCGACATGAGCTTCTTCAATGAACTCAAACGCCGCAACGTGGTGCGCGTAGCCATTGCCTACACCGTGGCATCCTGGCTGCTGGTACAGGTGGGCGACATTGCTCGGGAATCCTTCGAGGCGCCGGCCTGGGTGATGAAGATGCTCATCACGGCGTTGATCGTCGGTTTCCCGATTGTCGTGTTTTTCTCATGGGCCTTCGAGATCACACCAGAGGGCATCAAGCGCGAGAAAGACATCAATCGCAGCGATTCGATCGTGGCTGAAACCGGCGCCCGCCTGAATTACATCACCATCGCCCTGCTGGTTTGCGCCATCGTCGTGGTGGGGGCGGACCGTTACCTGCTGGCGCCTGCTGAACCGGCACGCCAGGTGGCCACCCCAACCCAGCCATCGGCTAACCCGGTCGGTGTGGCAGCGACAGCGCCCAGCCCAGAGGCGACGAACACCAGCGACCGCAACTCCATCGCCGTGCTGCCATTCATCAACATGAGTGACGACCCCAGCCAGGAATATTTTTCCGACGGCATTTCCGAGGAGCTGCTCAACCTGCTGGTCAAGGTGGATGGACTGAACGTGGCCTCGCGCACCTCGTCATTCGCCTTTAAAGGCAGCACAGCCAGCATTCCCGACATTGCCCGGCAGCTGAAAGTGACCAACGTGCTGGAAGGCAGCGTGCGTAAGGCCGGCAACCGCGTCCGGATCACGGCGCAGCTGATCGACACCGCCAACGACCGCCACCTTTGGTCAGAAACCTATGACCGCGAACTGATCGATATCTTTGCCATCCAGGATGAAATCTCGAGTGCCATCGTCGCCGCTTTGGCTTCCGAACTCGGCCTGGACCTCGACGCCGACAAGGTCAGTGTCGAGGCGGATACCCAGAACATGGATGCCTACGAACTGTTCCTGAAAGGGCGCGCTTTGGTCATCGCACGGCAGGACCTGGCCGAGGCAGTGGACCTGTTGGAGCGCGCCACAGAGCTTGATCCGCAATTCGCCCGGGCCTGGTCCATGCTGGGCATGGCTTACTACCTGATTCCCTCCTGGAACACACTGACGGAAGCGGAAGACGCCGACTTCAACTTGCGTGCCGAAAAGGCCGTGAACCGCGCGCTGGAGTTGGATGAGCGGCAGTCATTGGCCTGGGCGGTCAAGGGTATGCTGACGCAATATGCGCCCGAAGGAGCCGACTGGGAAACACAGCTGGCGCTGACCGGAAAAGCGACCGAAATGGACCCTTCCAACGCCACGGCGTGGTTGTGGAATGGTCTGCGCTACACGGAATTGGGCTTTCATGAGCAGGCGCGTCAACAGCTGGTGCGCTGCCTCGAGGTCGACCCCGCATACCAGAATTGCCGCCGGCACCTTTCGCGAGTGTTGTTGATCCTCGGCAGGCCGGATGAGGCGGTAGAACTCTATGTCCAAATCGCCCGCTCGGGCCTGATCGCCGCCGACACGGTTTTCGTGGAATTCGTCTTTCGAGAGGGCAATTTGCTGGCCGGCCTGTTCTCCGCAAACTATCTGCGCACAAGATATCCGGATTTTCCGATGGAAGAATGGGTTAACGGCCTGGAGCATCCGGAGCAGGATCACACCGTGTCTCTGCCTCGCGTGATGGACTGGATCGAGAGCACACCCAACCCTCCCATCGGCATGAAAGAGAGCCTGCTGCTGGCCATCGGCGCCTATGACCGGATCAAGCTGGACAAGTCGTACGTCAACAACTGGATCTGGTTACCGGGCAACGAACGCTTCAGGGCCTCACCGCATTTCCAGCGCATCATCCGCGACATGAACCTGCCCGCTTACTGGGACAAGTATGGTTTGCCGCCCGGCTGCGAAAAAACCGGCGAGGAGTACATCTGTGAGTAGTTTGTTCACTGAGCTCAAACGCCGCAACGTGTTCCGGGTGGGCATCGCCTACCTGGTGGTCGCCTGGCTGGTGGTGCAGGTGGCCGATGTGATGATCGACAACATCGGCGCGCCAGACTGGTTGTTCAGCACCATCCTGATGGTGCTCGGCATCGGTTTTCCGGTGGTGCTGGTCTTCGCCTGGGCGTTCGAACTGACCCCGGAGGGAATCAAGCGCGATAGCGAAGTCGACCGCAGCCAATCCATCGTACAACAGACCGGTCGCAAACTGGACCGGGCCATCATCGTATTGCTGGTGCTCGTGGCCGGATATTTCATCTGGGAATCGCGGTTTGCTTCGGAATCTGCCCCCAAGCGTGTTGAAGACGCTGCCAGCCAGGCGCCGGAGATGGACACTTCTGCCGAGGCGCAGGTCGAAGCTCTGAAATCCAACCTCGCGAGTGAAAACTCCATCGCCGTGCTGCCTTTTGCCAACCGAAGCCGCCTTGAAGACGACCTGTTTTTCACCGACGGCATTCACGACGATCTGCTGACCCAACTGGCCAAGCTGGACGGATTCAAGGTGATTTCCCGAACCTCGGTCATGGAGTATCGGGGCACCACCAAGAAGATTCCTGAAATTGCCGCCGAACTGGGTGTCGGCAAGATCCTGGAGGGTGGCGTTCAAAGAGCCGGCAACCGGATCCGGATCAATGCCCAGCTCATCGATGTCGCTACAGACGAGCACCTGTGGGCGGAAACCTTCGACCGTGAAATGACCCTGGACAACGTGTTTGATATTCAGTCAGAGATCACCCGCCAGATTGTCACGGCCATTCGGGGCGAATTGAGCGAACAGGAACTGGATGCCCTGACTGAACGCCCGACAGAGAACATGGAAGCCTGGGAGGCCTATCAGCAGGCAAAAGCAGCCACACTGCGCCCGGATTACCAGATGGAAAACTACTTCGAGGCCCAGGCCTGGGCTCAGCGAGCGGTCAATTTTGATCCGAATTTCGCCGAGGCCTGGGCGCTTCTCACGGAGATTCATGGTCAGGCTGTATGGATGGGTTACGACCAGACCGCACAACGGGTGGCTGACGCCCGGCTCGCACTGGACCGGGCGGTAGCGCTCAAGCCAGACTCCGCCGCGGTCATGAACGCGCAAGGCGAATTCCTGTATCGCGTGGAAAACAACTACGCCGAGGCACTGCAGATGTTTCAGGCGGCCCATCAGCGGGCGCCTGGCGATTCCCGCATCCTGTTGTACCTGGCCACCACCCAGCGTCGCATGGGCCATTGGGATGACGCCATCGAAACTTATGAGAAAGCACTGTCCCTCGATCCATCCAATATCATGCTGGCTACGCAGCTGGCCGACACATTGTCCTGGATGGGCAGGAACGACGAGGTCATCGAGTTCGCGAATGAGTGGCTGCCCCGGGCGCCGGATGCGCGGGACCTCAAGGTCATCGCTATCGATGCGATTATCGATCAGACAGGCGATCTTGAACGCGCACGCGAATTGTACGACCAGCTCGAACCCTGGGTTGGCGTTTATTTCAGTAATGCAGCCCTGCGCCTGCCCCTGCTGGAACGCGACTACGAAGCGCTCATCGCAGCAACACAGCAACCCCAGATCGTCGAGTTTCAAAAGCTCTCCGGCGGTCAGGCCTATCTGACCCTGGCGCGTGGAACGGCATACTACTTCATGGGAGACGCGACGCAAGCCAACGAGCTCTTCATCGAGGCCCTTGAAGAATACGAGGCGCAGCCGGAGGAAAAACCGACGGACCGTGCGTTCCAGTTGCAGAGTATTGCGACTGCCCTGGCCTACCTCGGTCGCACGAGTGAAGCGCTTGACGCGTCACGCCAGGCGACGGAGTTGTTGCCACGCCGTCATGACCACCTGTTTGGCGCATACATTGCTAACCAGCATCCCTGGTTCCTCGCCATGGCCGGACAACGGGACGAAGCCATTCGTGCGCTTCAGGCCATAGAGCGGGAGAATATCCAGTTCTCTCGCTGGCAGCTCAAACTGGACCCGAATTGGGACTTTTTCCGCGATGACGAGCGGTTCAATCGGCTGGCCAACCCGGAGAGCGTCGAATGAGCCTGTTTACTGAACTCAAGCGTCGCAACGTTTTCCGGGTGGGAATCGCCTACGCCGTTGGCGCCTGGTTGCTGTTGCAACTGACCGAGGTACTGTCGGAACTGCTTAACCTGCCCGAGGAGATCGGCCCGATAGTGGTGGCGATCGTGGCCATCGGCTTCCCGATCGCGCTGTTCCTGGCCTGGGCTTTTGAACTGACCCCGGAAGGGCTCAAGCGTGATAGCGAAGTCGATCGCAGTCAATCTATTGTTCAACAAACCGGCCGCAAACTGGACCGTGCCATTATTGGC
>JAHEFS010000123.1 GCA_024640045.1 Chromatiales bacterium
GACGGTGATGCGTTCGCCCAGGTCGACGCCGGAATCGAGAATGACCATGGCCGTCATCAGCTTGGTGATGGAAGCGATGGGCCGCACGGTGTCGATGTCCTTGCCGTAGATCAAGTCGCCGTCGGCGCTGATTACCAGGGCCGAAGCGGAGCGCAGATTGGGGTTGCCTTCGAGACCGGCGAAGCGAGAGGCTGCTGGGGTGGTAGCGGAGGTGGTCAGCAAGGCCAATACGAACAGGCCGTTCAATACATGCGTCAATTTCATTTCCGCCTCCCTGCTTTTTCCCTGACAATGGCGCGTCATACACCGGCCACAGTGCGACCTGATCATATACCCATGAAAATGAAAATCAATACTGACACTCAACCGGGATTGACCCGGATCCTGGTGCTGTTGCTGGCATTGTGCTGCAGCGCCTCGGCGCAGTCTGCTTCGGCGGCGCTGCCGGACCTGGTGCTGATTGTCGTAGTTGACCAGTTGCGTGGCGACATGCCCGGGCGATTCGGGGACAGGTTCGGTCCCGGCGGTTTTCGTTACGTGATGGAGCAGGGTACCCAGTACCGCAACACTCAGTACCAACAGGCCAACACCGTGACCGCCGCGGGCCATGCGACCCTCGCTACCGGCGGAAACACACCGCAGCACGGCATGGTTGGCAACGATTGGTTCGATGCCGGAAAACATCGGCTCGTGAACTGCGTGGAGGATGAGCGCTACGCCCTCCTCGGTGAGGCGACGGGCGCAATGGCGGGGCGGTCCCCACGTAACTTGATGTCCAGCACCTTCGGTGATGAATTGATCCTGGCCAGCGGTGGGCGGTCGCGGGTGTTCGCCGTGTCGATCAAGGACCGAGCCGCGATCATCCTCGGCGGACACCTCGGCCAGGCCTGGTGGTACTCGAAAATCAGCGGTAACTTCGTGACCAGCAGTTACTACCAGGAAGCCTCCCCGGAGTGGGCGCAGCGCTGGAACACGGAGCACCCCGCCGACCGCTTTGCGAACACGAACTGGGACCTGTTGCTCGGCCGGGATAGCTATGTGTTTGGCGAGCAGGACGACCGGAGCTACGAGCAGCCGGACGGCACGCTGGGCCGGACGTTTCCGCATCGCCTCCCGCAGCGGGCCGGCCAGGCGCTCTACACCATCCTGCGGTCCACCCCAATGGGTGACGAGTTGACCTTGTCCTTCGTCGAGGCCCTGGTCGCCGCCGAACAGCCCGGTCGCCGGGGCAGCACCGATGTGCTTGCGGTCAGTTTTTCAGCGACCGATTACATCGGGCATTCATTCGGCCCGGACAGCCTGGAAGCCGAGGACAACCTGCTGCGGCTTGATCGGACACTCGCGCAGCTGTTCCAGGTCATCGATCGCGCGGTTGGCCTCGACAAGACGCTGGTGGTGCTGGCCTCGGACCACGGGACCAGCCTGATCCCGGAGTCCCTGGCGGAACGGGGCATGGAAGCAGGCCGGTTGGATGCGACCGCATTCGTGAAACAAATCGATAGCGCATTGAAAAGCCGTTTCGGCTTGCAGGAGAACCTGGAACTGGCCTTTTCGAAGCCCGGTATCTACTTGGATGTCGAAACGGTGAGCCGGTTGGGACTGGCCGTCGCGGCGGTAGAGCGGGTGGTCGCGGACGAGGTGCAGAAAGTTCCGGGAGTCGCCTTTGCATTGACCCGTTCCGACCTCTTGATGGGCCGGGTTCCACAGGCCCGCGAAGTGGAGCGGGTGGCGGCGGCGTTTCATCCAGGGCGTTCCGGCAACGTCATCGTGGTTCAGGATCCCTTTTGGTACCTGGATGCGACGCCTGATGGCAATGCAGCCATGCACGGTTCTCCCTATGCCTATGATACCCATGTGCCGCTGATGTTCGCCGGGCCCGGTGTCAAGCGGGGTAAGGTTTATCGGGAGGTTGCACCGCGCGACGTGGCGCCGACCATCAGTGCTTACCTGGGCATAAGTCCACCTTCCGGCTCGGTGGGCGAACCGCTGCTCGAGGTTTTGCAGTAAGGGGATCGTGCCGTTGGAAATCGGTGACGGGGAAACGCTGTAACAGGGCAGGGTGGACAAGCGCGCCGGAAAAAAAGAAGGGGTCCGGTCCCCTTTTGGTGGGAAGCCAGGACCCCTTCAGGTCTTGGTATTGATGGCCCTTGGGTTCAGGTCGCTGATGCCTTTCATCACCAGGTCCGCACCGACCAACCGCTGATGCGGTGACTGTCGGCCCGTTCCATCCTGCGCTGGCGGCGCAGACGACGTCCCTTCGTTTCTTCGTTGATCCAGCGGCTCGCGTTGGCTGCTGAGCGACTCACCGGCACGGTGGTCACGGCCTGGGCGGGCGTTACCTGCCGGGTCACGTCACGATACGTGTCCATTAGTGTTTTCATTAACATTTCCTTATCTCCTTGGTGGTCAATCCTGTCCACCGTTGTCTCTGGAATGTAATATTTGTACAATCTTAAATATTACCTGTAGCGCCCAATATATGGTGTCTACAGTTGCAAATTCTAGTGTTTTATATCAAAATCCACCAATGGTTTTCTTTGGTTTCAACTTAAGTTTTTCTTAACTGAAATGGCAGCTATCCCACTCAATGCATTGCGCACATTCGAGGCTGTGGCCAGTCGGCTCAGCTTCGCCAAGGGGGCCGAAGCGCTGAATGTCAGCCCGGCCGCGGTCAGCTCCCAGATTCGTTCCCTCGAACAGCGGTTGAATCAGCCTCTGTTTCATCGCCAGGGGCGCCAGGTCACGCTCACGGAAACGGGCCGCAAGCTGCTGCCCGGCGTGCAGCGCGGTCTGGCCGAACTGCGCCGCGCCGTGCAGACCGTCAGCCAGGATCGCTCGGAAGGCGTGTTGAACCTGAGCATGATGCCGACCTTCCTGCAGAAGTGGCTGATGCCGAGATTGACCGAGTTTTACGACATCCAGCCGCAGATCGACCTGCGCATCAATGCCGACAACACGCAGGTCAACTTCGAGCAGACCGATTTTCACGCGGCCATCCGGTTCGGCACCGGCACCTGGCAGGGGGTCAAGGCCGAGAAGATGCTGGATGACTGGATCCTGCCGGTGTGCAGCCCGCGACTGTTGCGGGAGATCGGGCCACTGAAATCGGCCGATGAACTGCAAAATCACGATCTGTTGTTCGTCGAAAGCGAAGTCTGGGATGCGTGGTTCCGGGTGCTGGGTGAAAGCGGCCGCGATAGCCACTGGCCGTTGCTGAACGACTCGCTGAGCATCCTGATGGCCGCTGAACAGGGGCAGGGGATCGCGCTCAGCCGCTGGTCGCTGGTGGCGCGGGACATTGCCGCCGGGCGCCTGGTGCGGCCAATCGGAACCGTGGTGCGCACCGATTGGTCCTATTATTTCGTGGCGCCGCCCCATTATCATGACTTGCCGAAAGTGGCCGCTTTCCGCGACTGGATCATGGGCCACTGCGAACGTTTCGAGCGACCAGAGTGAAGCGATGAAGGGATTGCACAAATTGCGCTGGCGACAGCTAGCCGTCCTGCTGTCCGTTTGCCTGCTGCAGGCTCCGGCGTTGCTGTACGCCGACGGCTATCGGCATGCCGACGAGCCGATTGGGACTGTACGGCAGGTTTACGACGGCAGGCTCTATCCAGACATCCAGGTCAACACCTTCCGCAACATCGACAGGCTGTTTCCGACGCGGACCGTGCGGCGCGGGCCGACAGCGAGTCCACTGCGCCAGCACGCCATGTCGATGGACGACTTCGCTTTCGAAACCGGCGGGAAACGCTACGACCTTTACGACGTGCTCTCCCTGAACCGGGTGAGTGGGCTGCTGATCATCCAGGACGGCGCAATTCGCTTCGAGAAGTACCTGCTGGGTAATGATGAAACGACCCGCTGGATGTCCATGTCTGTGGTCAAGTCGATGACAGGAGTGCTGGTTGGCGCGGCGATCCAGGATGGCCTGATCGAGAGTATCGATGACCCCATCGTGCGTTACCTGTCGCGTTTCGCGGGAACGGCCTATGACGGCGTCACCATTCGGCAACTGCTGATGATGGCCTCCGGCGTGGCCTGGGACGAGACCTACACGGACCCGGCTTCAGATCGGCGCCGCATGCTGGAAGCCCAGATCGAGCAGCACCCGGACGCCATCCTCGACCTGATGGCCTCGTTACCGCGAGCAGCGGAGCCCGGCACACGCTGGAATTACAGCACGGGCGAGACGCACATTGTCGGTGCCCTGGTGCAGGCCGCAACCGGCAGACCGGTCGCCGACTACCTGTCGGAGAAACTGTGGGCGCCGTTGGGCATGGATTCGGACGCCACCTGGTGGCTCGATTCACCCGGCGGACTCGAGGTCGCCAGCAGTGGGCTGTCCGCCACCCTGCGCGACTATGCCCGCTTCGGCTTGTTCCTGCTGAACGACGGCGTGATCGGCGATCAGCGCGTGCTGCCCGAAGGCTGGATGGAGCAGGCCAGCAGGCCGAAAGTCATTGGCCGCGAGGAGATCGATTACGGCTACCTGTTGTGGCCGCTGCACAGTCGCAGTTACGCCGCCATCGGGATTTTCGGGCAGTTCGTTTTCGTCGACCCGGATCGTAAGCTGGTGGTCGCCATGTGGTCCGCGCAGCCCAAGCCCGGGGGCCGCGAAGGGGTGGATGAATACGCGTTCCTCGAGGCGCTTTCCAGCTACTTCGACAAGTAGCCTTCGGCCCAACGCCGTGAGCGATTTCGCCGCCGGAGTCTGGTAAGATTGCCACCCTGCGACCAAAGCAATCCCACCCGAACGCCGCGCAGCGGCTGGAAGTCGAAACGAATACAATGTGGTCGGATTTGAGGAGAGGTGCCGGAGTGGTCGAACGGGCTTGACTCGAAATCAAGTGTGCGGTTTTCCGCACCGTGGGTTCGACAAATTCGCCGGGAGCGAATTTGAACGAGACTGCGCGCAGCGCAGCGAGCCCGAAGGGTGAAGGGCAGGATGCCCGGAATAATCCCACCCGAACGCCGCGCAGCGGCTGGAAGTCGAAACGAATACAATGTGGTCGGATTTGAGGAGAGGTGCCGGAGTGGTCGAACGGGCTTGACTCGAAATCAAGTGTGCGGTTTTCCGCACCGTGGGTTCGAATCCCACCCTCTCCGCCAATATCGGCGGTAAGTCTCTGAAAGTATGCCCGTTTTAACAGCGGCCCGTTTTCATTACCTGGATTGTTTTCTACCCTGTTCGTTGCCCGCAGCCATGCCAACGGGCAAGCCAAGTCAGAGAAACGCGCTCAGAATCGACCGCGGGCGGCCAGGTACATATCCTACATTCCTACAATCCCGCGAATCCGCTCCGCGGTGTTATAATTGCGCCGTTTCAAGAGCCGCTGGGCCCGCAGACGGGACTCGGCTGGTGCGAGTCGCTTGAGGCGCAGCCGACGTGCTGCTTCGGAGCTTCAAAACCAACACAGGAGTCCAATTCAATGTCCATCAGTCTAGACCTGTCCAAGCTCAGCCTAATGGACGCCCTCGACCTCGCTATTCTGATCGAGGAGGAAGCGCACCAGCGCTACAAAATGTTCGCCTCACAGCTCGGCAGCTATCATGATGCTGGAAAGTTCTTCGCCTCGATGGCTGAGAACGAGGCCAAGCACGGAAATGATCTGCTCGCCCGACGCATCGCTCTGTTTGGCAAGACCCCCATGAAGGTGAAGCTAGTCGACCTCTTCGACGTCGAGGCCCCGGATATAGGGGCGCCGCGTCGGGGCATGTCCACGGTCCAGGCATTCGAGCTTGGGCTCGACTCTGAGCAGAAGGCCTACGACTTCTACGACATGGCCTTGCCCGGCATCACTGATCCCGAGGTCAGGACACTGTTCACCGAACTTCGAGACGAGGAGACCGAACACGTCGAAATGCTGCGAGAGGCAATGGCCAAGCTCCCCCCGAGCGCCAGCGTCGAGACCGAGAACGACCCCGATGATGCCCCCTATCTCTAGGGCGTGGTTTACCATCCAAAGGGTTAATGGGCCGGATACCTTTTGCTGGAGAAGGACTCAAAGGACAGGTTGTGGCTGCTGAACCAACCAGCCGACTACCTGGATTCTCCGCTGCTGACCCAATGGTTTTAAATCGATAAGGTGGACGGTTGAGTTAAGTCCATACTGTCCGCTCCTCGAACTCGACTGGACTGATGCTCAGCAAGTGACACTGGAGGGAATCGCTGCCTGGAATGCTCATCCTCCAATCAGACTGTAGCTGCCGCCAAACAGGTATGCCGCCCACCGGCCGTTTTTTGGTTAACGGAAAGACGGTTGGTCCAGCGTTTTCCGCTACACTGCCGCTCTGCCCAATAAGTCTTTGGTCGTGGATCCTGCCGGCGCTTGTCGGCGCTCCTCGACACCTACGAAAACGGACACCCTCTCCGCCAAACTAAAAAGCCGCCCGCTAGGGGGCTTTTTTTTGGCTAGAATGCGTGCCAAGGCCCGCGGTGAGCATTCGTAAGCTGAACGTCTTACGATTCATTCCCAAAGGCCAAATCTGTCTCTCAGATCCTGGATTTCGGACAACCTCTCTTGATGTTTTTGCGCTCTGATTTCCCGGTTGCGTATGCTTTGGTGTTTCAGTTTGACGTTGATGAAATCGCTGATCCAGTCACCAGGTAAGAATGCTTTTGGCCCCTCTGATGAAATGGAATACTTGCGCCCCGATTTATCAACCCTCAGTTTCATTGGTACTTCGATAAGGCATCGACCTGAATCATCGTAAAGAAAGAGGCTGAACAATTTCATGTGATCGCACCAACCCTGGTTTTCTTCGTCGTCAACGAATTTGTAGCTGGCTCCTTTCAGTTCGAATTCCAATTTGTTCAGCCCGTTTTGAGTGCTGACTTGCAGAATTTTCACGGCGTACCAATCACCGTCCTGGATGGAACGATCCAATGATGGGGGGCTGGTGTATTGCAAGAGGTTCTTGTAGAGACCCCACAGGTGGTGAGAAAGGTCAGTGTCCCATGCAATTTGCTTTCGACCTTCGATGAGCTCCTGAAGCCTCTCCAGCTCGGCCTCGCTCTCTTCTTCGGTCAGAACACTGGGTTCGCCTTCGGTAAAGGGCTGTTCTGGCTCATGGGGTTTGCGTCGTTCGGCTTGGGGATCGAGGTTGAGTCGGTCCAATATCGCCCGCTTGATCCGATGCCGGTTTTTGCTCACCAGTATGATCGTAAGCACGATGGCCACTATAACCACAATCACCAGTGCAAATAATTGTTCGCTTGTCATTCTCGGAATTGCTGGTGACGGAACTTTCCTGTCTATTCGAACTTAAAACAGGGCCATTACAATCCAATCATCAGGCGCGGCGCCTGATGTGTATCAGTATATTGACATGCTGGCTAAAGAAGTAAATTCGAAATCTAACTTAATGAGCTGTTTCTTCAATGAAGCGCAAGCGGACTTGCTGCGAGGTGAAATACCTGGTGAAAGGAACTCCGCTTTCCGCCCCATGGCGGTTTTTTGGTTCAGGCAAAGGCGGTTGGGCCAACGATTTCGGCTACACTGCCGCTCTGTAAGATCACATCGGAGATTTTTCGTGTCCGCATTCTGGCGTCTCAATACCAAGCCCTTTGAAAGGCCCATCCTGCGCCTGCTCGTCCTCATCGCCAGTCTGTTCATCATGGCCGACCTGCACGCGGCGGTTCCCGAATCTACCTACGCCGATCTCCATTGGCGCCTGGTCGGGCCATTCCGCGGCGGCTGGG
>JAHEFS010000028.1 GCA_024640045.1 Chromatiales bacterium
GGTCTTTAGTGGTGTCGTCTGCGTAGTCTCCCCGGTAGTGAATTAGCTGGCCACATCCAGCCAGCCCGAATTTCTATGGTTTGGAGGCTTGCTCCTCGCCGGGCCACTGGCCGCTTTGATTGTTCTCAATGTTGTCCACAATCCACAGGAAGTCAGTTTGATTCCTTTTTGGCTAACGATTGCCTTTGGGATCCATGCTTCGGCCGCTGTAGGAGGGGTATCGGCTCAAAGGGAACCTGGCTGCGTGACCGGTCGCGCACGATCGAAATGCCAGCGATTCAAGTCAAGCAGCAGTCAGGGTTCTTGGACTAGAATTGGATTTATTCAAAGACGAATAGGCTCAAACATGGATATTGCTTCGTTTGTTATAGGGTGGCTTCTCGGGCTTCTTTCAATGGCAATTTATAGCGGTCGTCAAAGGCGGGATGCCAAACTTCGGAAGTCCTGGAAGAAAAATCAATAATCGGAATCCGCGCGTCAGCTGAACGGCGCCAGACGTCAAACGGCCCCGGTGAGGCCGGGGCCGCCTGCTCGGATTTGCCAAGAAGAATATCAGGGCAAATCAGCCCGCTTGAGCCGCGGGCGGGGCTTCTTCAAGCTCTTCCTCGTAGCCTGTCATCATAGCCTTGAAGTGCGCGCTTGCGGTGTGCCCGAGCGAACCCAGGTACACGTGGATCAAGATGAAGGATGCGAAGAAGATGAAGATCAGTACGTGGACGGTGGAAACCACCCGCACGCCCCCTAACGCCTCAACCCAGGAGGAGAAACGGGTCACGTCCCAGAGCAGCAGACCGGTGCCGAACTGTACGGGCACGATCAGTAGCATGACGATCTGGTACATGACCTTTTGCAGGGGGTTGAACTTGGCGTAGGGGCGCACGTGGTGGGGGTTGGGTTCACCGCGGAAAATGCCGTAGCTGTAAAAGCGAATCTGCCGCAGCGTGTCGTTGAAGTACTTCCTGGCGTCCAGTTCCGGGTGATAGACGCTGACCTTGTCGGTCAAAAGATAGAACAGCAACCAGATGAAGTAGTTGGCGATCAGCGCGAAGCCAATCCAGTTATGGAACTTGATGGCCATCTCGAATGACAGCAGCCCGAGGATGTCCGCGTAGCGGACCTGCAAGCCGGTTACGATCAGCAACACGAAACCGAGTGCATTGATCCAGTGCCAGATACGCACGGGCAGGGGGTGTACATAGGTCCTTTGCATGGTCATTCTCCAGTCACTTCTTGCTCTTGAACCACTTTCTGACGGACATGTGGGTCATGGGGATACCGAATCCGGCCAGGACTGCGAGGGCCAGCAGGCCATCGAGCAGCTGGATGCGGGTACCACCGGCGGTATAGAAATTGCCTACCGAGTCAACCGAGACGGCTGAGGTCAGTGTTTCCTTGTTTGCGTTGTAGCGGATTCGGCGCCCATCTTCGGCTGTAACCGAGACGGTGACGTTCTCGAACACCAGTGAGTCTTTCTGGTGGCAGGTGTCGCATTCCCGAACCGCCTTGGATTTGTGTGCCAGGCGGTGAGCGTCTTCGCCCCTGACCTCGAGGCGCCCGTGCAGGGTCAACGAGGTGTCGATGCCTTCACGGTTGGCTTCGCGGACGAAGTTCCACAATTCCAGCGGAGCCAGTCCGTCGCCGTCCTTGTCGTGTTCGCTCGCCAGGGCGACGAAACGGGGGTCGGCATTGGTCTCGCCTACCAGCGTCTTCGATTTCTTGTCGAAGAGTCGCAGGTCCACCACGCGTTCGGCCGTTGGCGAATGGCAGGAAGCGCAGGCAATGGAACCGAGGTGTAGCCCGGAGTTTGGCAGCCAGGCCTTGTGAGCCATGGCGGCATCCTGGTGACAATCGTGGCAGGAGGCTTGCAGCTTCTCGCTGGCAGTGGCGGCGGTCACGTCGTGCACGCTGTGGCAGTCAGCGCAGATCGGTGCTTTGTTCAGTTCGGTGCCGAACCTCGCTTCACCGTGCACGCTGCCTTCATACGCGTCGAAAATGGATTCGTGGCAGGTTTTGCACACGTCTCCGCTGAAAGTCACGAGTTCTTTGACCTTCTTTTGCCCATGGATGTCGTGGCAGCTCGAGCAGACCGGCGCCTGTGCATCGCCCCCGGCCACCAGGCTCGCGTGGATGCTGCCCTGGTATTGCTCGTACTTGGCAGAATGACAGGTCTTGCAGGTGTCTGCCTTGGCCAGGGTGTAGTCCCGCACGCTGTCATACGGCTTCATCGAGGGGTGCGCCTTGGGATCGACATCCTGATGACATGCTGCACAGCCCATCATGGCATGAACTGAACCTGCGAATTCCTCGCGCGGCACGTGCAATGCCAGTTTTTCACCATTTGCCATGGTCTTGGTCAGCGCGGGCATGGAGTGGCAGGCCAGGCATGGTTCGGCTGCCGCCGGCATGGTGCCGCCGGCCAGTACCTGGCTGAGCGGCGCCAGGATCAGCGCTGCGGTCAGAACCGCGAGAGCGCTGATCCGGTCCGTCAGGGGACGCCCGCTTGTCAGGCCGTCCCCTGGGTTGCCGATTTTGGTTAAACGCATCATCTGGCCTATCCTCCTGTCTGGTGCTTTGCTGCTGCGTGCCAGGAATCGCTTCCAGCGTCTAGCTGGAAGCATTCCTCTTGGTGAAGGCTTCGAAGCCGAGCTTCGCGATCATGCCGAAGAACACGAATGGCAGTGCGATCACGTAGGCCAACCCGATGAACGGGGCAGCGATGAACAGGCCGACGTTCTTGAAGAATCTGCCGACTTTGCGCAGCGCGCCGATCTCGGTGGCGACCTCGGCTTCCGCCTCGGGCGTGACCTTTTCAGCGGCCGGTCGTTTCTTTTCGGTCAGGGTCTTCAGCGTGACGCTTTCGATCATTTCGGGCGTCAGTGGTTTGCGCACGAAGCCTTTGGTACCCAGTACCCTGGCTTTCGCTTCGCTTTCTTCGCTACCGTATCCGGTGATGACCACGACAGGGGTCCAGGGGCAGCGATCGCGGATGCGTTCGGCTACTTCGAGACCGTCCATTCCCGGCATCTTGATGTCGGTGAAGACCAGGTCATACTCGCGTGTATCCATTTTCTCCAATCCCTCTTCCCCGCTCAGGGCCGTGCTGACGTCATAACCCTTCTCGGTGAGGACCCGGTCGAAGCTGCGTCCGACCACTGCATCGTCGTCGATGACGAGGACATGTTTCTTGGCGTTCATGATGTTCCTCCTATTCCTGCAAATTGCGTTGGCAGACCATGCGTCCAGTCCCGGCGTTCTCTCGGGTCACTTCCGTCGTTGCCGGGTTGAACTTTGTGCAGGGCCCAGTGCTTGTGGCGCAGGGCCTCATTGGCTGCCTTGACGACATCAATCGGGCTGACCGGCTTGACCAGGTAGTGATAGGCGCCGAGGCGGACAGCCTCTTTGGCGGTATCGATGGTCGGGTAGCCCGTGATGATGACAACTTCACTTTCCGGCCAACGGTGCTTGATCGTCTTTAGTACGGCGATCCCGTCCATGTCCGGCATGCGAAGATCGAGAAAAACCACGTCGTAGGGGTGGCATTCCATCAGGCTCAGTGCCTCGGAGCCGTTTCCCACCGCAGTCGCTTCAAAGTCGGCCGTCGCCAGGCTTCTCAGGTGGCTAAGACGTACGACCTGTTCATCGTCAACGATGAGGATGTGGGCTCTTGCTTTCATGGGATGACCTCTCGGGTTGTCTCACCCTATTCAATGCAAGCGCCGTGCCATTTCGGCCTTGGAAGGTCAAATAAAATTAAAAACCAATAAAAACAGCAGGATAAAAATTCTCATTCCGGCCGGCCCTGGATGCCGGGCCAGTGGATTTGGGGGGTGAGGTACAGGAAAACTATACGCTGGCCAGTTTTTATAGGGATATACATCAATAAAAACAATAAGATAAGTTGGCTCCAGGGTGTATAAAACTTCTATACACCGGCTAAAAGCCAGTGCTGGTAACGGTTTCCCGGATCGGGGTGGTATTTCAGGGGTTGTTCCACAGGCCTGACCAGGGCCTGCCGTACCGGTATCATAGCCCCATGCAATTGATCCTGTTCATCGCCATATTTGGCGCTATTCTGCTCGGCCCCAACCTCTGGGTGCGCCGCGTGATGCAGCGTTACAGCCAACCCGCCGAGCGGTATGGCGGCACCGGCGCTGAACTCGCGCGGCAGCTATTGGACGAACGGGGCCTGCAGTCGGTTGCGGTGGAGACGACTGAGCAGGGCGATCATTACGATCCCAGGGACAAGACCGTCCGGCTTTCGACAGGGAATTACCAGGGCCGGTCACTAACTGCGGTGACCGTGGCCGCGCACGAAGTAGGCCACGCGTTGCAGGATGCGCAGGGATTCGCGCCGCTGCGGGCGCGCACCCACCTCGTCAATTGGACACGACATGCGGAGCGCCTGGGTGCGGGCCTGCTGATGGCAGCGCCCGTTCTGGGTATCGCGACGCGGGCGCCGGGTGTGACTGCCCTGGTTTTACTGGGTGGCCTGCTCAGCCTGGGCAGCACCGCCCTGGTTCACCTGGTCACCTTGCCAACAGAATTTGATGCCAGCTTCGGGCGGGCGCTGCCCCTGCTGGAAGAGGGCGATTACCTGCATCCCGTGGACTATCCACACGCCCGCCGCCTGTTGCGCGCCGCGGCCCTGACTTATGTCTCGGCTTCCCTGATGAGCCTGCTCAATGTGGCCCGCTGGTGGGCCATCCTGCGGCGCTGAAGGCTGCCGTGAAGGAGTGGGAGTCTGCTAGACTGAGGCGCTGATGGCACAGACCGTACACATTCTCAGCGAAAGCCCGTCTCTCGTCAGCCAGTGGCTGGCCGAGATTCGCGATGAGCGCGAGCAGCTGGACCCCATGCGCTTTCGGCGGAACCTGGAGCGGGTCGGCGAAATGGCCGCCATGGAGATCAGCAAGGTCCTGGAGTGGGAGGAACACGCGGTCCGCACCCCCTTGGGCGAATCGCGTTGCCTGAAGTTGAGAAAGCAACCGGTACTGGCCAATATCCTGCGCGCTGGTCTGCCCCTGCACCAGGGGTTGCTGAATTACTTCGACCGGGCCGAGAATGCGTTCATTTCCGCCTACCGCAAGCATGCGGAAGATTCGGAAGAATTCGAGGTCGAGATCGAATACCTGTCCAGCCCGCCCGTGGAGGGCAAGACCGTCATCCTGTGCGACCCGATGCTGGCGACCGGGACTTCGATGGTGCTGGCCTGGAAGGCCTTACTCGAGCGCGGTATCCCCGATAGCCTGCACGTAGTCGCCGTCATCGCCAGCACGGAAGGCCTGGCGTTCGCAAAAAGCCACTTACCGGGAGACACGACCTTCTGGGTGGGCGCAGTCGATCAGGAGCTTACCCCGCGCAAATACATCGTGCCGGGGCTGGGTGATGCCGGCGACCTCGCTTACGGCGCCAAGGACTGACACCTGACCGGAGCGCGACCTTACCGCAGCCTGGTTGGCGTTATTGCCGCCATGGGCGTGGTCAACCTGGTTTACGGCATCACGTTTCCGCTCCTGGCGTTGGTCCTGGACGCTCAACAGGTCAGTAAGACCCTGATCGGGCTCAGTACCATGAGCCAGGCAGCTGCTATCTTTTTCATCGCTCCCATCGCCCCCCGCCTTTTGCGGCGGGTGCAGGCTGGACGCGTCATGCAGCTTTCCGCCTTGCTGCTGGCCCTGTTGTTTATTCTCGCCGGTGCCATTCCCAACGTCTGGTTCTGGTTCCCGCTGCGATTTGTCATGGGCGCGCTTAACGCACTGCTCTGGATTTCCAGCGAAGCCCTGATCAACGGCCTGGCGCCGGACCATCAGCGTGGCAGGATAATCTCGGTTTACAGTTCTGTCGGGGCAGCCGGGTTCGCCCTCGGCCCGTTACTCCTGATCCTGACCGGATCCACGGGCATGCTGCCGTTCCTGGCCACCAGCGGCATGATCCTGGCGGCGGCACTGCCCTTGTTCCTGGTCCAGCGCCAGGCGCATGAAAGTGGTCCGGACGCCCGGACGGGTTTCTGGAAAATCTTCCTGCTGGCGCCTGCGGTAATGCTGGCCAACCTGGCCTATGCGGCTGCCGCCGAGTCGATGATCACATTTTTTCCTCTGTACGGGATGCACTTCGGCCTGTCCGAGCAGGCGGCCCTGGCCTTGATGACCCTGGTGGGTTTCGGCAGCATGATCCTGATTCTGCCCCTGGGTTGGATGGCGGACCGGGTCGACAAGATGGGCATGCTCAGCCTGATTATCCTGCTCAGCATGGCTGGTTTGCTGCTCATGCCGCTGGTCATTCAGCATGCAGTGATCGCGCCGGTCTTCTTTTTTATCTTTGGTGGCATCGAGGGGATGATTTATACCCTCGGTGTGACCCTGGTGGGCGAACGTTTCAAGGGCGCCCTGCTGGCTGGCGCCAGCACGGTATTCACGACTTGCTGGGGTGCGGGCACGGTCCTCGGGCCGTTGGTGGTGGGCATGGGCATGGATCGCGTTGGGGTCGAATCCATGGCACTGATCGTCTGCCTGTTTTTTGCGCTGTACCTGCCGCTGCCGTTGCGCGCGTGGTTCCGCAACCGGTAACACCGGATTAACTGGTCCGGTCGCTCAATATGTCGCGCAATAATGTGAGTCAGTTCGTATCAGCTCAGTCGTCTTCCAGGGTCTGTGCCGAGGTTTCAGCTGCCTTGCGCTGACGTTTCATTTCCTTTCGGTAAGCCTCGTGATGGGCTTCGAGTCCGTCGCCCATGTAGTAGACGTAAAGCGTCGCGTAGCAAAAGAAAACCGTCAATACGGCCGCGATTTCCAGCGCCGCAACTCCCCCGGCAATGCCGGTGCCGATCGCTACCAGGATAAACAGCGCATCGAATGTGTCCTGCAGCGCCCGCCGGAAGTGGACACCGGCGACGATACCCGCAAGGCTGAAGGCCAGGGCCAGGCTGTGTTGGACCACCAGCACGATGGCGGCCACCACACCCGGCAGGATCAGGGTGGTTTCATCCAGCGAATGATCGTAGGTGCTGACGCGATGGATGCCCCTGTGCACCCAGGACACCGGCAACATCAGCAGCCACACGCCGATCACCACCATGATCAGCTGACGTGCATATCCGAGTTGGTCGAATTGGCTGGTGGCCTGGATAAAGGTTTCGACGATGACGAAGTCTTCGGCGGGCTTGGGCGCGTCTCCAATTTCGGAAAAGGTGACGTCGCCGCCCTCGGCCAGTTCCGTGACACCGCCGACAGGGATGGTTTCGATGAATCCGGGAATGATCATGGTGGCGGAAATCAGCACTATGGCCAGCACCAGGTGGTACAGCAAAACCCGGAACAGCAGTCGGAAGTTGCGCCGGGATCCGGGCAGTTGGGGAGCGTTTTCTGACGCGAAGGTCATCTGGTCAGGATCTTGCGATTGCTGGTTCACGGTTGTCCCCGAGTAATTGGCATTTTCGGGAATTCTAACTCAAATGCGGAGAATTCGGCTTTTCATCAGGGTGAGCGTGAAACCTGTGAGGATGGGTTCTGGGCTAATATTGCCTATGACAGGTCCAATGGACGCACCAGGTTATCGGGAAATACCCGCTGATCGGGTCGTCGGCAGCCAGGGAGTTGGTCATGAAGTACGCCGTAGCATTACTTTTTCCACTGTGGATGGTTTCCGCTTTGGCCCAGACCCTTCAGGAGCGCGATACTCCGCTCGATCACCTGGCAGGCCGTTGGGTCATGACCGGTACGATCGCCGGTCAGGAAATCACGCACGACCTTGAGGCCGAATGGGTCCTGGACGGACATTATCTGTACTTTCACGAACGGGCCCGTGAGCGTGATGAAAACGGCGATCCAGCCTATGAATCGCAGGTTTACTTCGGATGGGATGAGGCAGGCGAACGATTGGTATGCCTGTGGCTGGATATCACGGGCGGCGGTGGACTGGTTCCCGACGGGTTTGGTTACGCCAGGCCGGACGGGGACCGCATACCCTTTGTCTGGGGGGAAGGGGCGGATTCGCAAATCCACAATACCTTCACCTATCTGCGCGATGAAGATGCCTGGGCATGGCGCATTGACAATGTCCGCCAGGGCGAACCCAGCAATTTCGCGCAGGTGGTGCTAAACCGCGTCGACCTCGCGACCTTGGCGGACGAAGCTGGGTCGCCGGAGCGGCAGGAGATTCTCGATGCGATTGCACAGCTGTCCGCTGCCACCGCGGCCGATGGAGGTGGGGCGGATGCCTACGGGGCGATGCTGACCAGCGGGTTCAGCCGCTGGACCATCGGCAGCGACGCGGTGGAAGGGCGCGAGACCTGGCTGGCGGGTATCCGCGACTGGTTCGAGCAGGGTTGGCGCGTTGTTGACCGCCAGGGCAGAGTGATTGACCTCCTGGTCGAGGACGATCGTGCCTTTGCGCGCCGCATTGTGACGGAAACCTACGCGGCCCCTGATGGCGATCGATCTCCGCCCGCGACGGCTGCGCTGGACGAGGCCTGGCGGCGTATCGACGGCCAGTGGTTGCTTCACCGGGTCACAGTGCATCCGGTCATGGAGTGAGAAAGACGAAAGGAGGGCGGCGTACCATGCTGGCGCTGTTACCCCGGGCCCGGAACGCCTTCCTGGGCCTCGGTCGAGGCTTCCTCATGCGCCTGGTCCGCCTCGACCAGCGACCATGCATAGGTAAAGGCATCCGCCAGTTCACGGTGAAAACAGGCTTTGTCAATCTCCCCAAACAGCCGGGATCGTTTGAACACTTCCATGATCGGTGCCTTGATGCGCGTAAAGACCACGTGCACGCCGGCCTCTGTCAGGCGCCGGTAATTCTCACGCAACATCTCCTCACCAGACGCATCGACGTCATTAAAGGATGAGCCGTCGATAATAAGCACCTCGAGATTCCTGGCTTTGGCGAGGACGTCCTGCAATTGGTCTTCGAAAAACGAGACATTGACGAACACCAATGAACCGTCAAATCGCATGCGGACGATACGGCCGTCATCCAGTGCGCCGGCTTCTACTGCGGCCTTGGGCATCAGGTAGGCAGGGTGCGGCGGGAAGACCACGCGAGGCTTCATGATGCGAAACAGCAGCAGCACCAGCGAGAGCAGCATGCCGATCAGGATACCCATCTCCAGGTCCGGCGCCAGTGCCAGCGTGAAGACGAAGGTCACGATCGCGACGATGCCATCGTGACGGTTGGTCTTCCAGGTATGAATCAGGGGCTTGACGTTGATCAGTCCGGCCACGGCGAGCATGATGACGGCGGCCAGGGTTGCCTGCGGCAAGTAGTAGAGCAGGGGGGTGAGCAGTAGCAATGTGACGGCCACGGCCAACACGGTGACCACCGATGAGAATCCCGTCACAGCGCCGGCGTTGAAATTGACCGCCGACCGCGAAAATGACCCGGAAGAGGGGTAAGCCTGGAACAGGGAACCGGCGATATTGGCCATACCCTGGCCGATCAGTTCGCGATCGGTATTCAGGTTCTGCCGCGTTTTCGCGGCCACAGCGCGCGCGATCGAAATGGCCTCCATGAACCCGATGATGGAGATCACGATGGCGGCGCCGACCAGGTGCTTGATGGCGGCCCAGTCGAATGTTGGCAGCCTCGGGCCCGGCAAACCGCCCGGTATCCGGCCGATGACCTGGCCACCCGCCTGGAGTTCCACCTGGTTGTTCTCGTAGTTGACGACCCGCCAGTTCTGGCCGTAGAGCTTTTTGCCTTCGATGCCAATCCTGAGCATCTCCTCGCGGGTGAAGAATTTCATCAGCTCACCGTGTCCCATTGCGTACAGGGGTTCCGAGAACAGTTCCTGGTGTTGCGCCCGGGTCTGTTCCTTCAATTGCCCCAGAACGAACCGCGATTGCTCCAGCAACTGGCGCAAAGCGAGCAGTTCCGCATTTTCCTCATCGGAACCCTCGATCATGGCATTGTAGTTACGCTGCGCCTCGAGAAATTTTTTCTCCTGGTTGGCGATCAACTGTGCCTGCAAGCCGTCGTGCATCAGGGATATCCTGATCGTCGGGTTGTAGATCTGCTCGAGTTTTACCGTGCGGTGTTCGGCAAATCCCATCATCCAGGCAAGGACAGTGGTGACCACCACGGCGATCAGCACGTATGGCAGCTTTGGATAATAGCGCCGCACGCCGACCATGATGCCGAAGGCGAGAACGGCCATGCCCAAGGTCGGCCAGTGTGTTTGCTCTACCGCCAGTTGAATGACGTTGAGCACGAATTCATGGTGGTGTTCACCTGAGTCGGCCACGACGCCGAAAATCTTTCCCAGCTGGGAGGTGGCGATGATGATTGCGGCGGCGTTGACGAAACCCAGCACCACCGGATGTGAAAGGAAGTTCAACAGGACGCCTAGCCGGAACATGCCCATCATCAGTTGAAACAGGCCCACCATCAGGGACAACAGCAGCGCGTAGCCGATGAAGGCCTCGCTGCCGGATGTTGCCAATGGTTCCAGCGCCGCCGCTGTCATCAGGGAAACCATGGCCACGGGGCCCGTCGCCAGTTGGCGCGACGAGCCGAAGAAGGCAGCGATGACCGGCGGCAGCAGCGAAGCGTAGAGTCCGTAATGTGCCGGCAGTCCAGCCAACTGGGCGTAGGCCATGGATTGCGGTATCAGGATCAGGGCCACGGTCAGGCCAGCCATGACATCCGCCCGCAAGGTGACCTTGTTGCGGATTTCCGGCAGCCATTTCGGCAACACGAACGGGTTGACGATCTGGCCGAGCGTATCCCTGGCAACGCGAATGGCCACGTCCTGGTTCAGGTTGAATTTAAGATTGAGTTTTACTTTGTTCAATGGTCTTCTTGTGAACCTGAAATTCCCGCCTTTGGACCCCTGGCTACCCATTCTCATCAATGGAGACCGATAAATAAAGCGCATCGATCAGGCAATCCCGTGAAAAAGGGACCCAGAACGGGGTTAGAGGCCGTTTTGTGAGTACAATCAGTGGACTGTCCAACCTGACTTTCGGGGCCAACCAATGAGAACGAAGCCGACCTCCTGTGCCACCTATGTATTGATGCTCTGTACTTGGCTGCTGGCCCCTCACGTGGTGTTTGCCGACAGCTACGATGATCTCAAGCAGCTGTTCCAGGACTGGCGCGCTTTCGAACAGCCGCCGTTGCTGGGCGGAGCGCCGGACTACACGGCCGCGACGACCGCCAGGCGGTACCAGGAGCTGAAGGACTACCAGGCCCGGCTGCGGGCCATGGACGCCGACCAATGGCCCGTCGATCAGCAGGTCGACTGGCACCTGGTGCGAGCGGAGATGAACGGCATGGATTTTTATATCCGGGTGCTGCAGCCCTGGGTGCGTGATCCGGCTTTCTACGCTTCTGTTTTTACCTACCAGAGCGATACGCCGGCGCATGAGGGGCCAACACATCACGCATTGGTGGAGTTATGGACCTACGAGTTTCCCCTGGACGAGGTCGCTGAAGCGAAGCTCACAGCTGAACTGGCTACCATTCCGCCTCTGCTGCAACAGGCGCGCGGCAATTTGACCGGCAATGCGCGCGAACTGTGGGAGGCCGGAATTCGTAACCTCGAGGATCAGGCACGAGACCTGCAAACTTTGACCGGTAAAACTGCGGATTCTTCACCGGAGTTCAAGGCTGCCCTGGGCGAAGCGCTTTCCGCCACGCAGGACTTCACAGCATGGTTGAAAGAGCAGTCATCATCCAAGACGGGCCCCTCCGGTATTGGCAAGGATAACTACACCTGGCATCTACGCAACGTGCTTCTGGTGCCGATGTCCTGGGAGGAAGAAGTCAGCCTGCTCAAGCACGAACTCGATCGCGCCCATGCTGCACTCAAGCTGGAAGAACACCACAATCGCCAGTTGCCGCCGCTGGTGGCCATTGGCAGTGCCGAGGAATATGAGCGGCGCGCCGACGAAGCCGTGCTGCGATTCACCGCCTTTCTGAAGGACGCGGAGATTCTTCCGCCCTATGACTACATCGAAACGGCATTGCGCGCACAAACGGGTAGTTTCGTACCGCCCGAGAAACGGAATTTCTTCGCTACGGCCGCACACTTTGAATTGCTGACTTTGTGGAGTCACTGGTACCACTGGTTCGACCTGGCACGCATTGCTTCCGACCCCCATCCCAGCCCGATGCGCAGTGGAGCTCTGCTGTACAACATCTGGGACAGCCGCTCTGAAGGGATGTCGACCGCATTCGAGGAAATGTTGATGCACGCCGGTTTGCATGACAGCAATCCGCGCGCCCGTGAAATCATCTACATCATGGTGGCCCAGCGCGCTGCCCGCGGCCTGGGTTCGCTGTATGTGCATGCCAATGAATTCACCATGCAGCAAGCGCGTGATTTTCACGTTGAATGGACTCCGCGCGGCTGGATGCGCAAGGACCTGGACCTGCTGGGTTTCGAGCAGCTTTTGTACCTGCGCCAACCCGGTTATGGCAGCAGCTATATCACCGGCAAGTATCTTCTGGAACGACTGCTCGCTGAGCGCGCCAGGCAGCTTGGCGATGACTTCCGCTTGCGCGACTGGTTCGCCGAGATCGATGAGGCTGGGGTGATCCCGGTCTCACTGCTGCGTTGGCAGCTGACCGGTAAGGACGATGAAATTGAGGCGTTGACGGCGGGCGATTAGGCTCGAGCATGGGTGGGTTAAAATGGGCCCAGGCGGCAATCAGGGCCATACCATGACACATTCACTTTCCTGCTATCGTTGCGGCGCCTCCCTGGGCCAGCTCTCGCTGCCCATCGTGCGCAAGGACCTGTGTCCGGACTGCGGCGCGGAGCTCCATGCCTGCAAGATGTGCATCCACTTTGACCCGGTGGTTCCGGACCAGTGCCGTGAGGATGACGCCGAAGACGTGAAGGAAAAAGCACTGGCCAATTTTTGTGAGTGGTTCGAGCCTTCGGAGACCGCTTTCGATCCGGGCAGGAAATCGGAGGCAGACGAAGCCAGGGATGCGCTGGAAGCGATGTTTTCCGAATTGGGTTCCCGTGATGACTGATACCCGGATCCCTGAAATCTGCGACCCTGAACGTGCCGAGTTCCTCGAATACTTGTGACGGGGCGGTGTTCGAAGACAGTTCGTCGCTGGAGCACAAAGGTGTTGCGTAGGGTTCAGGTCGGTTTCACCGGGTATTTTTTACCGAGATCGGCCAGGCCGAACTTGATGAGCTCTGTGAGCACGTCCAGGTCGATGTCGGCGAGCTTGTTGACGTAGAGGCAGGATTTTCCAATCGAGTGTTTGCCGATCCGTGACAGGATTTCTCCGTAGTTTCCGTAGCCCGGCATGATGTAAATCGAATGTTTGGCCTTGCGCGGGGAGAAGCCGGTGGCCAGGAAATCGCCCTCGCGCCCACTGTCATAGGTGTAGTGATATTCCCCATAACCGATGATTGATGGTCCCCACATGCGGGGTTGCCAGCCGGTCACCTTGCGGAACAAGCGGTCCAGTTCGAACGCCTCTTCTCGTTTGCGCTCTGGTTCGACGCTGTTCAGAAAATCTTCAACGCTGACCGCGGTCGCCGTAGTTTTGTTTTTTGCTTTCGCCATAGTTGGATTCTTCAGATGATTCGAAATTGATGGGCGTGGCCAGCTTCTGTATCGCTTAAATCAGGCTATGGCCGCCAACCGCGAGTGTATTTCCGGTAAGCGTTTCATCCCTTCGTCAAAGTCTACCAGCCGATTGACCAGGTAAAACACATACATGGTGGTCATCCAGTGGGTGAAATCGCGCTGCGACCCAAGATGCTTGCGCATGTGCACCATGATCCAGGAGAAGTGCTCCCAGGTATCGAAGCAGGAGGCGCAGTCTCGCTCGGTGCCCGTGCAACAGCGGCGGGTGCTGGAAAAGTCCGCATTGTAGGCCCGGAAGTGCGGGTTACCGGGCGCGCCATGAGCCAACCGGTCGAGGTTTTCGGTGTAGTTATTGGACAGGTTGGTGCAGACCTCATAACCCCAATGCTGATCGAATAAACGGCCCGAGGTAACCACGTCGTTGAAATAGCGGGTGGTGAAAATCCACTCCGGGTAATGCTCGATCATGCGATCGATCTCAGCCCGCACCTGCTCGAAACCCTGGCGGTAGCCCAGCACGCCACCCCGTTCCTCGATATCGCTGTAATAGTTGAACAAAACCGGTTGCCCCAGCGCGACACATTGACCGACCACTGACTCGATTTCGTGAGCGCAACCGGGAGCTACCGTGTAGTACCAGAAAGCACGAGGGTCATCCCGGTAATGACTCATTGCCTGGCTGAAGTAATCCTGGCTGCCATCGCCGCGAAGCTGAGCGTCGGTGGCGTGGTCGCCCCACACGGCGACGCCAATCGGCATGGATTCCAGGCCCTCCAGGGGGATGGGAATCAGCCCGTTGCTGGCCACGTTGACGCGGAAGTTGGCGTGCAGCTTGCGCAGCCGGTCCGGCACCAGGCCAGGTTCTCCGCCAACGATGGTGACGAAATTGGTGCCGCGCTCGAGTTCGCGTGCGATGAACCCGTCGAAGGTCGCTTCATCGCCGTTTTTTCCGGCGCGTTCCATGCCTTCGGCAAAGAAGTAACAGCCCTGGCAACGCAGGTTGCACTTGTGGGTGATGTCCACGGAAATTGAACGGATCGGTCCGGCTTCGCGAATTTCCTCGTACATCGATTTGAGAAAAGGGTCTTTCAGGTAGTTCTTCAGGCCTGTCATGCTATCGGTTGTCGGATATCGCTTATCGGAATCGGGGACGACACAGTTTATCCAAAAAGAAAAGATTAGGGGTCAGAGTAACGGGACAGAGTGGTGGCTCTGTTCCATTACTCTGACCCCGTTGTCGGGAGGGCAGGCTTAAGAGCGGGTGTTATTGCTCGCCAGCCTGCTCCATGGCGTGATGTGCGTCGAGTTCAGCCTTGTCGATACAACCGTCGCCATTGCCGTCGATGTCCTCGAAGGAAGCATGAACGCGCTGGCCGTGTCCTTTATGCATGCCTTTGCCTTTGCCATGGCGATCAGCTCGCATTTTGCCCATGTGCAGCTGGTGGCCCGTGGCGAATTCATCGGCGCTGAGTTTGCCGTCGCCATCGGTATCGAAGTCTGCAAAACCCGGGGCGCTGGACATGCCGTGCATCGGGCGTCCTTCCTTGGCCATCTCTGCGTGGCGTTCGGCCCGTCCCTTGTTGAATTCATCTTCACTGAGGAAGCCGTCGCCGTCGGCATCGAATTCAGCCAGGCTGGGCGGACCGGCGCCATGGTGTGCGGCTTCGGAAATCACGGGTGTGACCAGTACAGCGACGACAACCGCGATGAGCAGGATGGTTTCGAACGTGAGCTTGGCGGGTGATTTCATGTTTAATTCCAGTGTTAACGAGCAGGGTGCATGGTCTCAGAAAATTCGACTGAGGGCTTGATCTGGGGCAGTTAAACCGTTTTTGCGGGGCTGCCGTGGCGGAAACTGTACAACAGTACCGGGATCACCAACAGGGTGAGCATGGTCGAAACCAGGATGCCGAAAATCAACGCGATGGCCAGTCCGTTGAAGATCGGGTCATCGAGAATGAAAAACGCGCCCATCATGGCCGCAAGGGCGGTCAGCACGATGGGCTTGGCGCGCACGGCGGCGGCGGCCACCACGGCTTCTTCCAGGCTGGTGCCGGCGGCTTGCTCCTGCTGGATGAAGTCTACCAGGAGGATGGAGTTGCGTACGATGATGCCGGCCAGTGCAATCATGCCGATCATGGATGTCGCCGTGAACTGTGCACCCAGCAAGGCGTGCCCAGGCATCACCCCGATTACGGTGAGTGGAATCGGTGCCATGATGATCAAAGGCAGCAGGTAGGATCGGAACTGGGCAACCACCAACAGGAAAATCAGGATAAGGCCAACGGCATAGGCGATAGCCATGTCGCGGAAGGTTTCGTATGTGATTTGCCACTCACCATCCCACTTGATGGAGAAGTAGTACGGGTTGTCGGGTTGGCTGATGTAGCGCTGTTCTACGGGCTCACCGGAAAAAGAGAGTTCATCGATGGCGTTGGCAAGGTCCAACATGCCATATAGCGGGCTGTCGAGATCTCCGGCCATGTCGCCATCGACGAAAACCACGGGCAGCAGATCCTTGTGGATGATGGCATCGTCCCAGCCGGTTTCGCTGACCTGGGCAAACTCGGAAATGGGGACGGCGGCGCCTCCGCGACTGCGCACCTCCAGCGCCAGCAGGCTTTGCAGATCGGCCTTTTCCGCCACGGGCGCTTCCATCCGGACCGGAATCGGTTCCCGTTCGCGGGCCCGGTGAATGTAGGTCACGTCTTCGCCCCCCAGGGCCATTGCCAGGGTGCTGCTGACCTGCTGCTGTGAAACGCCGAGCAGGGCCGCTCGGCGGCGGTCTACCTCCAGAACATAGCGGCGTGCCTCGGCTTCGACACTGGTGTCGATATCGACAATATCCGGGGTGTCGTGAAAAACCTGCGCGATACGCTTACCCAATTGCTTCTGCGATTCGTAGTCCGGGCCATAAATCTCGGCCACGATCGGAGACATCACAGGGGGACCGGGTGGTACTTCCACGACTTTCACTGATGCACTGTGCCGGTCACCCACGGCGGCCAGTGCATTACGCACGCTGGCGGCAATTTCGTGGCTGGCCCGGTCGCGCTGATGCTTGTCCAGCAGGTTGACCTGGATGTCACCCATGTTGGGGTCTTCGCGGAGATAGTACTGGCGCACCAGTCCGTTGAAGTTGATCGGCGCTGCCGTGCCGGCATAAGCCTGGTAGTCGGTCACCTCGGGCACGGTCTCGATGATGGCGGCGAGTTCATCCAGCACCCGAGCGGTGTGCTCGACAGGCGTCCCCTCCGGCATGTCCACGACGACCTGGAACTCCGATTTATTGTCGAACGGCAGCATCTTCAGCACCACTGCCTGTAGCGCCACCAGCGCCAAGGCGAAGCCGATCAGAACGGCGAGGCTCGAATAGAGAATGGCGCGCGCCCGGCGGCCCTGGGTTTTGCGCAGGAAAGGGGTCATCAATCGCTGGAACAGGTCGTGCAGGCGCCCGTGGCCCTGCTCCACGTGATGGGGGCGGTCCGCAAGCAAGCGGTGACTCAACCACGGGGTCAGAACCAGCGCGATGGCCAGTGAGAACAGCATGCCCATCGAGGCGTTGATCGGTATGGGGCTCATGTAAGGTCCCATCAGCCCGGTGACGAAAGCCATCGGCAGCAGCGCTGCAATCACCGTGAAGGTGGCCAGGATGGTTGGGCCGCCGACCTCGTCCACCGCGCCGGGAATCAACCCACCCAGCGGGCCCGGCTTGAGTCCCCGGTGGCGATGGATGTTCTCCACCACCACGATGGCGTCATCGACCAGTATGCCGATGGAAAAAATCAATGCGAACAGGGACACGCGGTTAATCGTGAAGCCGTAGGCCCAGGAAGCAAACAGGGTCACCATCAGCGTGACCACGACCGCCGAGCCGACAATGACGGCTTCTCTCCAGCCCAGGGTGAACAAGACCAACAGGATGACAGAGGCCGTTGCAAAGGCCAGTTTGCTGATCAGTTTCATGGCCTTGTCGTTGGCAGTCTGGCCGTAATTACGCGTGATGGCGACCTCGACCCCTTCGGGGATATGGGTTGCCCGCAGTTGATCGAATCGTTCGATCACGGCGTCGGCGATGTGGGTCGCATTGGTTCCTGGTTTCTTGGAAATGGCCAGGGTGACCGCCGGCGATCCGGTGACTCTTTGTTCGGACCCGGACGCCGGTCCACTGGAAAACCAGGCATATTGCTCTGGCTGGTCGGCGCCGCTGCGGACGCTGGCGATGTCGCCCAGGAATACCGGGCGGCCGTTGAATACCCCTACCACGAGCTCTGCGACATCCTCGGGTCCTGACAGGAACGTGCCCGCCTGCACCGGGATCAGTTCGCCGCCGGAGACCAGCGCGCCGGTCTGGCGCACGTCATTGCCGGCAGTCAGTGCCTGGCGCAGATCGTCGAGGGTCAGGCCAAAGCCCGCTACCCGGTCCGGGTCGAGCTGGACGTGAACGATGTCCTGCGCGCCGCCGATGGAATAGACATCGCGCGTTCCGGGTACCCGCTTCAGTTCTGCCTCCAGCGTGTGCGCTACTTTCAGCAGGTCGTGGCCGCCCCGTGTCTCGTCCGGTGTCCACAGCGTGGCGGTGATTATGGGTACATCATCGATCCCCTTGGGTTTGACGAGGGCTGGGCCGATACCGAGGTTCGGCGGTCGAAAATCCTGGTTGGAATAGATTGCGTTGTACAGCTTGACCAAAGAATCAGTGCGGTCTTCACCGACTTCGAACTGCACCGTCAGCACGGCCATGCCTGAGCGAGAGACCGAATAAACGTGTTCGACATCCTCGATTTCCGAGAGCACTTGTTCCATCGGGATGGAAACCAGGTTTTCCACTTCCACCGAGCTCGCGCCCGGGAAGGGCACGAACACGTTGGCAAAGGTGACGTCGATTTGCGGTTCTTCCTCGCGCGGCGTGACCAGCACGGCGAACAGTCCCAGCAACAGCGCAGCCAGGGCCAGCAAGGGCGTCAGTTCGTTGTCCTGGAAGTGCCTGGCGACCCGCCCTGAAAAACCCAGCCGTTCAGTCATGATTTTGGCTCATCAGGTACTTGGCGACGATGCCGGCGCGCACGGGGTCCAAGGCGACTTGTTCGCCTTCGTCCAGCCCGGCCAGGATTTCCACCCGGTCTCCAAACCGTTGACCGACCCGGACCTGCCGCAGGCGGACACTGTTGCCATTCACGACGTAGGCGCCGGTTACCTCGCTGCGCTGCAGCAGAGCGCCCATTGGAATGAGCAGACGTTCCGCCTCGCCGACCGGAAACACGGTTTTGACGAACATGCCCGGGTACAGGCCAAACTGGCCTTCCGGCAGGTCCAGACGGACCCGGAAGGTATTGGTGACGGGGTCAGCCACGGGGAACAGGGTCACCTTGGCGGCCTCGATTCGGCCCTCGTCGGTGACCAGGCTGGCGCGTGGATCGCGCCGGACTCCGGCTGCGACCGACTGCGGCAGGTCAACCGCTACACGCAGTCGTTCCAGTGAGAGGCCCGAAATCAACGCCTGTCCGGGCGTTACTGCTTCACCGACTTCTACGTGACGTTGGGTGACGATTCCCGAGTAGGGCGCCTTGACGACCGTGTAATCCAATTGCTGCCGGGCGGCCTCGACAGCCGATTCGGCCGAGGCCACGCGGGCCCTGGAAGATTCCTGTGCCGCCTTGGCGGTATCGAGATCACGTTGTGATCCCAGGCCACGTTCCTGCAGGTTCTGGGCCCGGCGATACTCCTCCTGCGCTACCGTGCGCATTGCCTGCGCCTCGTTCAGCCGCGCCTCGGCTTGCCGCAGTGCTGTGCGCTGTTCGACATCGGTAAAGCGGATCATGACCGAACCCGCCTCTACGAAGTCGTCCACATCGTAGGTGACTTCGGCGATTCGCCCGGCGGTCTGAGCGGAAACCGTCGCCTGGTGAACGGCTTCGACGGTACCGTCGAAGACACGCTCTATTGCCACCGGAATATACGCGGCCGTGGTGGTTTCAAGGGAAGCAGGATCGTCCTGCGCGATGATGTTCGGTGCGTTGAGCAGGGCAGCGGCCAGACACATCCAGGCCCACGAAAGTTTCTTGTTTTGCATGATGCTCATTCCTGTATGCCGGTTGGTCATTGGGCCAGACCTAATGTATTAGCAAATAATAATATATCAAGTTCCGGAGGTGCCCTTTTTCAGGCCTGCATGGAATCGAACAAGTCCTCCATGCGGCTGAAGACCTCGTCGATCACGTCTGGCAAGGGCAGGGTGGTCAGGCGGAAGTGGTTGCGGTAAGGCACGTTGAAACTGCTGCCGGGCGCGATCAGTACGTGTTTCTTTTCGAGCAGTTCAAGAGCGAAACGGCGGTCATCGAAGTCATTGAGCCGTTCGGTGCGGACGCCCGGGAATGCATACATCGCGCCCATGGGGGCTTCCAGTTGCAGATACTCACTGCGCCTGGCCGCATCGATCACAGCCTGGCGGGATTCGTACAAACGCCCACCTGGCGCGGTCAGGTCCTTGATGCTCTGGTAGCCTCCCAGTGCGGTCTGGACAGCCCATTGCCCGGGGACATTGGCGCATAACCGCAGGGAAGCCAGCAGTTCCATGGCGTGGAGATAGTCACTTGCATGTTCGCGAATTCCGCTGAACACCGCCCAGCCCACGCGGTAGCCGCAGGCCCGGTAAATTTTGGACAAGCCGCTAAAGGTCACGCACAGGGTATCGTGGACCAGGGTGGCCATGGGTAAGTGGGCGGCCCCGTCGTACAACATGGCGTCGTAGATCTCGTCGCTGAACACCACCAGCCTGTGGCGTTCGGCCACGCGGGCGATGGCCTCAAGGCAATCCCTTGAATAGACCGCGCCCGTTGGATTGTTGGGGTTGATCAGGACGATGGCCCGGGTCCGTGGTGTCACCAGGCTCTCGATTTCACCGGCGTCTGGTTCGAAACCGGACTCTGGCCGGCAGGCGTAATACACTGGCGTGCCGCGGTTCAGTGAAACCGCAGCGCTCCACAACGGGTAGTCGGGGCTTGGCACGAGTACTTCGTCACCCTCGCACAGCAAGGCCCTCAGTGACAGGTCGATCAACTCGCTCACGCCGTTGCCAATGAAGACGTCTTCTGCGGTCACCTCCATCACGCCGCGCATCTGCTGCTGCATCACGACGGCCTCGCGGGCCGGAAAAACCCCCTTCTGGTGACAGTAGGCTTCACTGGCGCCGAGATTTTCGATCATGGCCAGGCGCATGGTTTCCGGGGTGCGATAACCGAACAGTCCAGGGTTTCCGATGTTAAGCGGAATGATCTCGTAGCCCAGGCGTTCCAGCTCCGCGGCGCGGTGCGCCAGTTCGCCCCGGATTTCGTAACGGACTCCAGCCAGGATGTCGTTGGTGCGGATCGGTTGCTGTTGGATCATGGCGTCAAAGTTTGCAGGCTGTTCGCGACAACATCACAGAATAATCGAAATGCCCGTTCAGATTCTTGATCCAGGTAGCGAAATCGGCGCTTCACCCTTAACATAAGCCCCTGCGATTCGAGCCGGAACCCCCCATGTCTTCACAATGCAGTCGTAATCCGCGCGTCACGTGCGGCCGCCAGTGCATCGCGGAGTCCTGCCGCAGGCAGATTGAAGCATGATACGGCGTGTGGTCCGCTTATGGCCCTTCTTCTTGTGGCTGGCGGTGTTTTATACCGTGTGGCTGGCGCTGGTCATCGGCGGGGGCCATTGGGCGGAACTCAGGGAGCACTGGGGCATTGCGCTGGCCATGGCGTTGGGCTCGTACGTCGCAGGCTCCACGCCCATGGGAGGCGGCACAGTGGGTTTTCCCATCCTGGTCCTCTTATTCGACGAACCGGCCGCACTGGGCCGGGACTTCAGCTTTGCCATTCAGTCGATCGGAATGGTCAGCGCCACCATTTTCATACTTTGCCGCCGGCAGCCGCTGGAATGGCCGATGTTACGGGCCGCCATGTTGGGATCGTTGCTGGGAACGCCGCTGGGCATCTGGCTGATCGCACCAGTGGTCCCGGGGCTGGCCATCAAGGTGCTGTTCGCCGTGGTCTGGGCCAGCTTTGGTGTCCTGCATTTTTATCGCATTCGAGAAATCACCGGGCATCACGGCATCATCCCGACCCAGTTGCGGTTCGATACGACGATGGGTCTGAGCGTCGGGTTCCTGTGTGGACTGACCGTGGCCAGTATCACCGGGGTGGGCATCGACATGGTCCTTTACGTGGTCCTCGTGCTGGTTTGCCACGCGGACCTCAGGATTGCGATCCCGACGTCCGTGATCGTCATGGCGTTTACCTCGGTGGTCGGGATCGTCACCAAGTTCTTGCTGGGCGACATCCAGCCGGGCGTTTATGACAACTGGCTGGTGGCGGCGCCGATCGTGGCATTGGGCGCGCCGCTGGGCGCGTTCATCGTCAACCGCATTGGGCGGGAATCCACGCTGATCGTGGTCTCGGGGCTATGCATTGCCCAGTTTGTCTGGACTCTATACAACGAGTGGGATCAACTGCGCGGCTGGGGCCTGGCTGTTGCCTTGCTGGGGGTGTTACTGTTCAATCTGATATTTCAGGAACTGCACCGCTTGGGTGATCGGCTTGAACGCCGACAACGGCATTTTCCGCCTCGCAGCGGACCATGAAGCAGGACTGAAAGTCCGGTCCGCCGGCCGGTCGTTCAAAATCACAGAGGAAGCAGGAAAAATGCGCGTATTGCTGGTACTGATCTTGACCGCCCTGACCCAGGTAATTTCCGGTCCGTTGCAGGCCGCCACTACCGGGCTTGAACCCACCCCGATGCCCGAACTCGACTATGCCGGCCGACTGCTGGACGGCAGTTACGATCCGGCGATACCCGAACCGGCGTCGATCCTGGGTTTTCCCGTGGGTGAGCGGACGGCGACGCCTGAGCAAATCGCCGAGGCCGTCCTGGCCTGGAGCGCCGCCAGCGACCGGGCGGTCGCGGTCGAGTATGCCCGCACGCATGAGAATCGTCCGCTTTACTACGTGATGATATCCAGCCCCGAGAACCTGTCCCGGCTGGCTGATATCCAGGCGGACATTGCCCGGTTGGCGCGCCCCGCCGGCTTGTCCGAGCGCGAAGCCGAGGCTGTCATTGACCGCCTTCCTGCCACGGCCTGGATGGCCTATTCCATTCACGGCAATGAGTCTTCCGGGGCTGACGCTGCTCTGGCGGTGATTTATCACCTGGTCGCTTCCACGGATGAGGATGTCCTTGAGCTGCTTGAAAAGGAGATCATTTTCATCGACCCGTCGCAGAATCCGGACGGCCGGGCCCGGTTTGTCAGGGCGCTGGAGCAAAACCGCGGCGCCGCTCCCAACGTGGACAGCCAGTCATTGTTGCATTCCGGCTTCTGGCCCTATGGTCGGACCAATCATTACTTTTTCGATCTGAACCGGGATTTCTACTTCCTCGTACACCCTGAAACCCGCGGCAGGGTGGCCGCCATCAACGACTGGTATCCCCAGATCATCATCGATGGTCACGAGATGGGCTCGTCGGACACGTTCCTGCTTTCACCAGCGCGAGAGCCCATCAATCGAAATCTGCCCGCCTTCACTTCTGAATGGGCCAACCGCTTCGCCCAGGACCTGGCAGCCGCCTTCGACCAGCAGAACTGGCCTTATTATCATGGTGAGTGGAATGACAACCTGTATGCCGGTTATTCCAGTTACGCCATGTTCCGCGGCAGCCTGTTCATCCTCTACGAGCAGGCCAGCACCGACGAGGATGGCATCCGCCTGCCCAACGGTATGGTGCGAACTTACCGCGAGTCGGTTCATCACCAGATGCTGGCCACCATGAGTAATCTTGAAAGCCTGGCGCGGAATTCGAAAGCGATGTACCGCGATTTTGTCGAGGATCGGCGCTTCGTGGCTTCTGCGAACAGCCCTTATGCGGACCTGACCTACGCGGTGTTGCCCAATGGCAATCGCAGCCGCCTGGCGGGTTTTGCCGAGAAACTGCTGGCGCAGGACATCGAAGTATTGACCGCTGACCGGGATATCCAGGTGCGCAGAGCGACTGACTGGACCGGCCGGGAACGCACGTCTGTGACTTTACCTGCTGGCTCGCTGGTGATTCCCAACCGGCAGTCGGAAGCGCGACTGATTGCGGCAATCCTCGAATTCGATGCCGAAATAAGTGACGAGACCCTGGCCAAAGAGCGGCAGGAGCGGCTGCGTGACGGTGGCAGCATCATGTACGACACCACCGCCTGGAACCTGGAAATGATGTACGGCCTGGAAACGCTGCGGGTGCCCGAACACCTGACCAACGGGCTCTCGCCCTACCAGCCGCCCGCACCGAAACCAGCCATCGCTGGCACGCAGAACCCAATCGCCTGGATCGTGGATGGCCAGGATGACGCCTCGGTGGCTTTCGCGGCGCGACTGCTGGAACAGGATGCCCAGGTGCGCGCCATCGACAAGGAGATCGACCTGGACGGTCTCGGCTTCAGCCGCGGGTCCGTGATGGTCTCGATCAATGATAATCGTGCCTTCAAAGGAGACCTGGCTGCCCTGGTTGCGGCCACCGCCGGTGAAACAGGCCTCACCGCCAGCGGTATCGGCGCCGGCCTCGGCGAAGGCGTGTTGCCCGATATTGGTGGTCGTCACTTCCGCCTGCTGGAACGTCCCCAGATCGCAGTCTTGAGCCGAACGGGAATTTCGCCTTACAGCTTTGGCACGATCTGGAACAGCATAGACAAGCATCTTGGGATTCGGCATTCGCATCTCGACAAGGCCACGCTGGGGTTCAATGATCTCAGGCGCTACAACGTGCTGGTCATGCCAGGAACCTGGTTTGGTTTCGATCTCGGCGAACGCGAACTCGACAACATCAAGTCGTGGGTGAAAGCGGGTGGGACGCTGATTGCAATCCAGGGCGCAACCGGCTCATTGACCGGCGAAAAGGCCGACTTCAGCAGCGTGCGCCCGATCCAGGATACCCTGGCCGATACCCTGAAATATGACGTCTCGTTGCAGCGGGAGTGGATGGCACGACGTGAATCGCTCGACAACATCGCGGCGATACGCGCGCACACCGCACCCTTCGACGTGGCTTACCCCTTCCCTGAAAAGAGCAACGGTCCCGGCGAAGACGCGCTCAAGAAACTCGATGCCTGGCAGTCCATGTTCATGCCCCAAGGCGCCATGCTGGCGGCGCAGGTGGACCAACAGCACTGGCTGACTTTCGGCACTCCAGAGGTTCTGCCGGTGCTATACAGCAACAACCCGGTTCTGATGTCGGACGACCGCTCGGAGGCCGTGCTGCGTGTTGGCGTGCTGGAAGCTTCGGATGAAGCCGGGGAGGCACGTAAGCTGGGATGGGCGACCATTCCCGCCGGGCAGGATTTGCGGTTGCGCATGAGCGGGCTGTTGTGGCCGGAAGCGGCGCAACGAGTCGCCAACTCCGCTTACCTCACTCGTGAGTCGATGGGGCATGGTCAGGTGATTCTGTTCGCGGCCGAACCGGTTTATCGAGGCGCGGCGCTGGGCACCAACCGTTTGTTGCTCAATGCCCTGGTCTACGGCCCGGGGTTGGGCGCTGACCCCGCGGTGGAGCCCTGAATCTTGTCAGTCGGGGGGGCAGGACGATCGTCCTGCCCGTTCAGTCCAGTATCAGTCGCAACTGGCGACGAGCTTGAGCTTGAGCGTCAGTACCGCAGTTTCGTCCATGATTCCGGGGCTTTCGCGCACCCCCACGGAAATCTCTGTTTCGCGCGTAATCGGCGCCGCACCCTCGGAAGGGGCGGGCATGTGGAAATTGATCTGCGTTTCCCCGCTGTCACTCTTAAAGAAATCGACTTCGGTAGCGAACAGGGTCAGTCTGACCATCAGTTCGCTGCCGCCATCTCCGGCGGGGACGGAAACCGGGGCCGGCGGGCCCGGCGGCTCCTGGGTGGCGCCCGAAGACAGGGTGTGCTTCTTGACCTTGATGGTGCCCGTGCCTTTCAGGCCCTGGTTGAAAACCTTGGCTTCGAGGTCGTATTTCCAGTCGTCACCGATGTTGCCTTGCTGACTCTCCGTGAGCAAAGTCATGGTTACCGTGCACGCCATTCTTCATTCTCCTGCTGGGCCCGCTCGCTCGGGCAAGTTGGAACCTTATGCGAAAACCCCGACAGGTTCAATCAAAAGGAAGGCCGGGGCCGCAAGCGCTCGCTACAGTTCCAGTAATTGCTGCAAATCGGCGACCACAGCATCGGTATTGGCCGAGTTAGGCAGCAGGACGCGGCAACGCCCCGTTGCGTCGAATCCGAAAACCCGGTTGGTATGCATGACGTCATATTCGCCCCGCATATTAGGCTCCTGTGCCAGGAAATCGACCTTGAAAGCATTGTTCATGGCTTTCAGTTCTGTCTTGCTGCCGGTAAAGCCGTGCAACCATGGGCCGAATGAGGCGCTGTACTTCTTCAACGCATCAGGCGTATCACGCTCGGGATCGACCGTGACCAGGAAAACCTTGATGTCCTTTGCTTCGGGACCAATGGCCTCCAGCGCAACCTTGATGTGACTCAGGGTCGTCGGGCAGACATCCCGGCAATTGGTAAATCCAAAATACAAGAGGGTGACTTCCCCGAGCAGGTCCTCGGTGCGAACCCGCGCGCCCTCGCTGTCGGTCAGTTCAAAGGACAGGGCGGGCATCAGGCCATCGACATCCTGTCCGCGCCACTCCGGCGCTCTCTGACAACCCGCCAACAGTGCCAACAGTAGAAAAAGGGCGGCCGTTTTCAGTTTCGGCCTCCGGTGTCGGTCAAACATCAAGCGCTCCAGTAACAATGGACAGTACAGTTTAACGCAGGCCGCACCTTCGCCGGAAATGTGCTTGCAGTGAAATTCCTGCTACGATAACCGGCCCCCGGTTATTGGACATTGGAAGGACTCATGTTTGACAAACGTAAAGACAATCAGGAAATCAACGCACCATCGGCCGCCCAGGGACAGGAGCGCCCGGTGAGCGCTACCGCTGCAGCGGCGGCGATGGGCAAAACAGCACTCATCGGCGCAGGCATCAAGGTCAACGGTGACATCAGCGGTACCGAAAACCTGGTGATCGAAGGCCGGGTCGAAGGCAAGGTCGACTTGCCCGGCAACCAGGTGAATATTGGCCAGACCGGTAAGGTTGCGGCTGATATCGTTGCCAAAACGGTCAAGGTCGACGGCAACCTGCAGGGCGATGTCGAGGGCAAGGAACGGGTCGTAATCTCCAAATCCGGACGGGTTCGGGGCAATATTACGGCGCCGCGCGTGGTCCTCGAAGATGGTGCCATTTTCAAGGGCAGCATCGACATCAACCCGGCGGAATCGGCAGTGGCGGAATTGCCCTTACCCACCAAAGCGAGCACGCCGGCCAAGCAGCCCGAACCCGCCGGCAAAGAAACCGGTTACTCCTCGAAGAACTGAAGAGATGGTGTCGGTGGCCATTGATTCGCGCGGCGGCTTGTGAGCCGAACGGTCACTCCACTACACCAGGAAAACGCCGGGTCCCTGGGGCCCGGTCAGTTCGAGCAACAGTCGAGTCGACTGCTGCCTGGTTTGTTCAGCCGCCTCAACCCTGACAGAAGGGTTACGGTGCTGGATGTTGGTCCGGCGGTGCCCGAGACCGTGCGTTTTTTCTCGCAGTTCCGAACTCGGCTGCACATCACCAACCTGTACGAAGAACCCCTGGTGAGGGCACAGCAGCATGAGCTTGACGAGGCGGAAATGAAAAAGGCCTTCCAGGATATCTTGCGGATACCGCGCGGAAGCCTGATCGATGTCTGCCTGTTCTGGGACTTTCTCAACTACCTGACCCCGCGGGCATTGTGTGCCCTTAACGCGGCGTTGAGGCCCTACGTTCACTCCGGCACGCGGGGGCACGGTTTCAGCGTGCTGAACGTCGAAACCCCACTCAAGAACCGGCAATACGGTATCGCGCAGGCCGATATGATGTGTGCCCGGCCTTCGCGGCTGGAGCAATTGCATTATTACCCGCACTCGCACGAAGAACTCAATGTCTGTCTGGATAGTTTCCGGATCGGGCGTGGCTGGCTGTTGGCGGACGGGCGCCTGGAAATGTTGCTCGAAGCCCAGGTCTGATCAGGCCGGGACCTTATAATTGCATCAGGTTGATCAGTACGTAGCCCGAATACAGGGCCAGAATAACGGCCGCCTCGCCGCGTTGTAGCCCGCTGACGCGGTAGAAAAGAAACAGCACCACCGAGGTCAGTACAAAGACATAAGGCAGGTCGAACCTCAGAATGGCAGGGCTGACCAGGACCGGCGCGATGAGCGCGGCCAGGCTGATCGG
>JAHEFS010000124.1 GCA_024640045.1 Chromatiales bacterium
GTGACGATTCGCTCCAGTACCTCCACCCGTTCGCGAAGTTCCCGCTCGAGGGTGTCAATGCGCTGGTTCAATTTGTCAATCTGCTCGCCTGTCTGTTTGTTATCGCCATCCTTGTGCCGCTGGCGATAAGCTCCGCCAATGACGCTTGCGATACAAATCAATGCAATGGCTGTCCACATGCTCATGACCGTTCCCTCCTTCTGATCTCTTATACAAGGTAAGGTAGTGCGGGTGTCGTGTTCCAGTGAAAGAAGTCACGCTGTGTGTACGGGCGACAACGAGTGAACGATTCTGTATGAAGGCTGTCTTTTGCTACGCGCATGATGGGAGACCGCTTGTGCCTGGCAGGCGCTCTTGAAAAAGGCGGCCCTCGTCCGTAAATTTCGGAGAGCATCGATGAGCTGGCTGACGCCCGTTCTGTCGGTGAAGACAACAGCAAACGACCGGGGAAACAACGAGGCATGATCGAAGTCAATTCCTTGTGCAAGCGATATGGCCACCTCACGGCCGTCGACAATCTCACGTTTACAGTGGAGCCCGGCCAGGTGCTGGGCTTTCTTGGTCCCAACGGCGCGGGCAAATCCACCACCATGAAGATGTTGACGGGTTTTCTGGCGCCGACGTCGGGAACGGCTCGGATATTCGGGCACGACGTGGTCCACGATTCGCTGGCAGCGCGGCAATGCACTGGTTACTTGCCGGAGGGCGCGCCCAGTTATGATGAAATGACCGTTGCACAATTCCTGCGGTTCGTGGCGAGGGCCCGGGGCATTCGCTCGAGCCAGGTAAACGAGGCCATGGACAAGGCGGTGGTTCAGTTGAATCTGCAAGGTGTTCTGCACCAGGTCATCGAGACGCTGTCCAAGGGTTTCCGACGGCGGGTTGGACTGGCTCAGGCCATCATCCACGATCCCAGGGTGCTGATTCTCGATGAACCTACCGATGGGCTGGACCCGAACCAGAAGCACGAAGTGCGCCAGCTCATTTCGAAGATGTCCAGTGACAAGATCATCGTCATTTCCACGCATATCCTGGAGGAAGTGCAGGCCCTGTGTAACCGGGTCATGATCATTGCCCAGGGCCGCTTGTTGGCGGATGACACGCCGGCCGGCCTGATCGCCCGCTCGCGCTACCATAATGCAGTGACCCTGGTGGCAGAAAACGCCCGCAAGATCGCCAGCACACTCAGCGAATTGCCGCAGGTGGCGAAAGCGGAGCTCCAAGGCAGTGAGCTGACGGTATTTCCTGCGGGCGAGGGGCTGTTCGAGGCGGTTTCCGCTGCCATTGCCGAACACGGCTGGCAGGTGTCCGAGTTGCGCTATGAAGCCGGCCGCATGGACGAGGTCTTTCGCATGATCACCCAGGGGGAAGCGGCCTGATGGATGCGATACTCAATGTCATGAAGCGTGAACTGGCTGGGTACTTCGCCACGCCGGTCGCCTATGTTTTTATTTTTATTTTCCTGGTGATGACCGGGGTGTTCACTTTTTACCTGGGCAGCTTTTTCGAGCGTGGTTCGGCTGACCTGGAGCCATTTTTCCGCTTTCATCCGTGGCTGTATCTGTTCCTTGTCCCCGCCATTTCGATGCGGTTATGGGCCGAGGAGCGACGTTCCGGGACGGTTGAGTTGTTGTTGACGCTGCCGGTTACCGTGAGCCAGGCGGTGGTCGGCAAATTCCTGGCCGCCTGGGCTTTCCTCGGCCTGGCCCTGCTCCTGACTTTCCCGGTCTGGCTGACGGTCAACTACCTGGGTGACCCGGACAACGGGGTCATACTGGCTGCCTACATCGGCAGTTGGCTCATGGCCGGGGGCATGCTGGCGATTGGTTCATGCACCTCGGCCGTTACGCGCAGCCAGGTCATCGCGTTCATCCTGGCCGTGGCGGCTTGTTTTGTTTTCCTGCTCAGCGGTTTACCCATGGTGATGAACCTGTTCAGCGGCTGGGCACCCCAATTCGTTCTGGACGGCATCGCCAGCCTGAGCTTCCTCTCCCACTTCGGTGACGTTTCCCGCGGGGTCATCGACCTGCGCGACCTGGTTTATTTCGTCCTGGTCACGGGTTTCTGGCTGTTGACCAACGTCATCGTGCTGGAACTGAAGAAAGCGGACTGAGGGGGAGCGGATATGGAAAAAAGCAGGCAGACATTTTTTTCGGCGGGCTCAATCGCGTTGCTGGCCATCCTGTTCGTGGCGTTGGTCATTCTGTCGGAATCCTTGCTCAAGGGCTTGCGGCTCGACTTGACGGAAAACAGCCAGTACACCCTGAGCCAGGGCACGCGCAACATACTCACCAGCCTCGAGGAACCGGTCACCCTTTACCTGTTCTTCTCCGAAGAAGCGAGCCGCGATCTGCCGCAAATCCGGGATTATGCGCGCTGGGTGGAGGAGCTGCTGGACGAAATGTCTGAGCGAAGCGGAGGAGACCTGGTCATCACGAGAGTCGATCCGAAGCCCTTCTCGACAGAAGAAGACCAGGCCGCGCAGTTTGGCCTGCAGGCGGTTCCTGTGGGGGCGGGCGGGGACTCGCTTTACTTTGGCCTGGCTGGAACCAACAGCCTGGATGATTTCCAGGCCATACCGTTCCTGCAACCCTCCAAGGAGGCCTTCCTGGAGTACGACCTGGCCAAGATGGTTTCCACGTTGTCCCATCCGCAGCAGCAAAAAGTGGGTTTGTTGACGTCACTGGACATGGGTCCTGGTTTTGATCCCATGAGCCAGGGCATTCGGGAAGCCTGGACCGTATACGACCAGCTGGACCAGCTGTTTGACGTAGAAATGGTTTCGGCCAGTGCAGACGAGCTACCCGAGGACATCGATCTCCTGTTCCTGGTGCACCCGCGGGATATGAGTGAGCGCTTGCGGTACCAGATTGACCAATTCGTCTTGGGCGGTGGCCGCCTGGTGGCGTTCGTCGATCCATTTGCCGAATCCGACATGGGGGGCGATCCCTCGGATCCCATGGCCCGAATGAATGCCGGCAGCAGTTCGGACCTGGCTGAGCTGTTGGGGGCCTGGGGTGTTGTCTATGACCCCTCGCTTGTGATTGGGGACCTGTTCTACGCCCTGCAGGTCAGCATGGGCAATGGCGCTGCCCCGGTGCGTCACCTCGGCATCTTGTCCATCACCGGGGAGGGGCTGAACAATGAGGATATCGTCAGCGCCGAACTGGAAGCCGTGAATTTCTCGTCCGCAGGGTGGCTGGAGCCCCGAGAAGGCGCGACCACGCATTTCGAGGCCCTGGTGCACACCAGCGAAAATGCCGCACCATTGGAAGCCGCTCGCATGCGATTCCTCAGTAATCCCCTGGATTTGCTGGCGGGTTTCAAAGCCACGGGCGATCGATACGCGCTGGCGGCCCGAGTGACGGGCCCGGCGGTTTCTGCGTTCGACTCCTTGCCGGAGGGCGAATTAGCGGATGCCCACCTGAGTGCTTCGGGTGATGCGGGGATCAACATCGTGCTGTTTGCCGATACCGATATCCTGACCGACCGCTTGTGGGTGCAGAAGCAGAATTTTCTCGGGCAGACACTGGTCAACTCATTTGCAGACAACGGCGCACTGGTGGTCAACAGCGTTGATCACCTTTTGGGCAGTTCGGACCTGATCAACATCCGGACCCGCGCGACTTCAGCGCGGCCCTTCAACCGGGTGGATGCGCTGCGCCTGGCCGCCGAAAAGGAATTCAGGGCAACCGAAGAGCGTCTGCAGCGGGAACTGGAAGAAACCGAACGCAAGCTGACCGAAATGCAGTCGTCGCGGGAGGATACAGACCTGGCGGTCCTGAGCGAAGAGCAACAGGCGGAAATCCAGCGATTCGTAGATCAACGCCTGCAAATAAGACGTGACTTGCGCGAGGTTCGTCATGACCTGGACCGGGATATCGATGCGCTGGGGACACGCCTCAAGGTTATCAACATTGGCCTGGTGCCCTTGCTGGTGATCGTGTTGGCGGTGGTCTTTGGACATTACCGCCGGCGTCGACAGCGGGAGGTACAGGCATGAGCAAGCGGCATTTCTCCGTCCTGTTGGCACTGACCCTGCTGGCGGCCGTCGCTGTCGCGTTGCTGGCACCGCAAAAGGTAGGCCGGCAGTCCGAGTCAGGGTCAGACCTGCTGCTTCCACTGGCTGGCTCGCGCATCAATGACGTATCCGAAGTCCGGATTCGAACTGCTGATTCACCGACGGTCACGTTACGCCGGGTGGACGAACGCTGGCAGGTCGAGGAATTGCAGGGGTATCCAGTGGACTGGAGCCGGCTGCGCCAGCTGCTGGCCGATTTGGCCCAGGCCAAAGTCGTTGAGCAGAAAACTGACAACCCTGATTACTATGCCCGCCTGGGGGTGGAAGACCTGGAGCAAGAAGGCGCCAGCGGCGTATTGCTGGAACTCGGTTTTGAAGGCGAGTCGGTTTCGCTGATGGTCGGTAAAGATGCCGGAAGCCGAAAAGGACAGTATGTCCGGTTGACTGGATCACCGCGCAGCGTGTTGGTCGACCGCGAGCTCGAGGTGGCGCGTGAACCCATCGACTGGGCCGAGCGGAGCATCATCGATGTCCTGTCAGCCGACGTCGCTGAAGTGGAAATCATTCACCCTGATGGTGATTGGGTCCGGGCCCGCAAGATATCGGCTGGGGAAACCGATTTTACGCTGGAAAGTTTGCCGACAGGGCGTGAAGTGACGTCCAGTTGGACAGTCAACTCCCTGGCCGGAGCACTGTCTGACCTGCGCATGGACGCAGTAGAAGTGGCAGGTGAAACCCTTCCCGAGCAAGCGGTTCGATTTCGCATCCTCACGTTTCCTGGCGTGGAGTACATGGTCCAGGCCTGGCAGGTCGGGGATGACCACTGGGTCGCTCTGCAGGCGTCTCTGCCCTTTGACAAGATGGTGGAAAACCCATCCGAAGCGAGTGAACCGGGCCCGTCGAGTACGCAGGCGATGGAAGCCATGCGGGCCGAAATCGCGGCTTTCAATCAGCTTGCCTCTGGCTGGTGGTTTCGGATTCCGGAGTACAAGTTCACGGCGCTGACCAAGCGCGGAGAACAATTGCTCAAGCCTTTGGAAGAGACGGCCCCGGAAAACGGATGAGTAAGTCAGCGCGTGCAACGGCTGTGCTGGCGTGTCTGCTGGGATTCACGGGCGTCTTGCTGGCGGCGTTGGGCGCGCATGCGGTGCCAGGTATGAATGAGCTGTCCACGTACCAAAGCTGGCAATCAGCCAATATTCTGCACCTGGTGCACGCGGCCGTGTTGCTGATACTGGCCATACAGTTGCAGCGACAACCATCTAGGCTGCTGTTGGTGACGGCTGCGATGATGTTCGTGGGCATTGCCTTATTCAGTGGCAGCATCTACCTGCGCATCCTGCTTGATCTTTCTGGCTCGGCCAATATCGCGCCGCTGGGCGGATTCATGCTCATGGCAGCGTGGTTGCTGCTTCCGCTGAGCCTGCTGAAGCCTTGACTCCGGTCAAGGCGAGGCTTTGGTGAAGGTGCTCCCGGGGGTATATCCTTGGATGGATAGGGCTGACATACGGTCGGTTATTATCCGATTTAGCTCTGGGGGTTCCGCAGATGCGGCTTGAGCCATCTTTAAATGACAGCGCTATTTTCTCACCCCTGCAACAGGTGCAAGCCCCGGTTGCTGACGAGGTGGCGAAGACGCGGACGCTCCATCGGGTTCAGCTGCATTGAAGCCTGTCACACATGCGGGCGCAATTGGCTTGAACATTGATCTGCGCGGGTGGCCATGAGCCGGCTTCGTTTTAATTGGGGCGAGGCCGTTTCGCATTTGCAATCCAGCTGCCCGCGGATGAAGACTTTCATCCAAGCCTTCGGCAGCGAACGACTGCATTTACGCAAGGAGCCCGGCCTGTTCGCGGCGCTCAGCCGGGCGATCGCTTATCAGCAACTTTCTGGCAAGGCGGCTGGCACCATCCATGGCCGCTTCAGGGCGCTTTTTCCCGGTGACGTCCCGGCTCCGGAACTGGCCCGGGAACTGAGCATGGAACAGTTGCGGGGTGTCGGTTTGTCACGTTCCAAATCGCTGTCCATACTGGATCTGGCGGAGAAATCGATGACCGGTGAGTTGCCATCTCCCAGGCAGATGGGGCGAATGAGCGATGCGGCAGTCATCGACGCGCTCTGCGCCGTCCGGGGAATCGGCCCCTGGACTGCACAGATGTACCTGATGTTCAACCTGGGCCGTCCGGACATCATGCCCACTACCGATCTGGGCGTGCAGAAGGGCGTTCAGTCAATATACGGACTGGAGGCTTTGCCGGCACCTGCGGATGTGCTGCATCAGACCCTGCACCTGGCCCCTTACCGCAGCGTGGCGAGTTGGTATTTCTGGCGCGCCAGCGAGACGGTTATCTGACCGGGCGCGCTATTCTGTCCAGGCCCAGTGCCAGGGCTCGAATGCAATGCCGTGACGGTTGTCCCTGGGGTAGGAGAGGCGGAATCCATGCCGGAAAGCATGTTCCGTCAGCCATTCAAAAGTGAGGGTTCGTTCGAAGCTGGCCTCTAACGGTGGGTGGCCCGGGCAATTCAGGTCCAGCGCCTTGCCTGTGTGGTGCTCACTGAATCCGGGCGCTGCTGAAACGCGCAGGATCGAGTCAATGCAGTGTCCGTTTTCGATCTTCCTCCGGAAGATGCCTGCCTGGTAGTCCACGGACCTGAACGCCGAGATGACCTGTAGATCGATGCCAACGTCGTCAGCGGCGTTCCGCAGGGCGTACCAGGCCATGGCGGCGGCCGGATGCAGGTATTGCTCCCGCTGAGCGAAATCGAGACCGATATTCGCCAATTCCGTGCTTTCAGGTTGCAGCATCAGACGATGCGACCGTCCATAATCTGGTGGTATACCCAGTTCACGACCCAACTCGGCAATTCGCCGCCCAAATCGCGTCTGGCGCCTGCCCAGGTCACGCTCCAACCAGCGGCGGTCACTGCCGGCATTGCCGGAGGGGCGGCTCCCCAGGGAGTCCCGGTAGCCCATGGCATGGAAAAAGGCGAGGGCAGTGGGTGCGACCCGTACACGGAGAATTTGCAGGCCAAATTGAACGGCCAGTCGTTCGATGGCCTCGACGAGGCGCCGGCCGGCGCCCAGGTTGCGCCACCGGGGCCTGACGTACAGTTCCCCCAGACAGGAATCATCCAGATCGAGCGTGGCGTGACCGGCAAGACGGCCCTTCTGGGTTGCGACCAGGAGGCAGCGGTCGGCAATATGCTCCGCCAACTGATCAACCCATTCCAGATCGGGGTCGGTGCCTCTGGACGGCCTGAGTACTGAATCGGTGTCCAGGTCCTGCCGTCCCCGTTCCCGCAGTGTCGACACGCCCTGGCGGTCGGAGAGAGTGGCAGGACGGATGACGAAACGAGAACTCATGGGACCTTCAGGAAGGCGCTGGAGTCAGGTCTTTTAGCAAGCCTAACTACTTGAATTGTATTGCTGAATATGCTCGTTTTGGTGTGTAACAATATTGTCACATTCGGGCTATATGATGCAGTCATGAACATTCTCCCGCTGGCCGGCGGTGGTTCGCGGGGTGGGCGCCCGGAACGCTTTCACCGTTGGCGCAAACGCAAGGATTCCATTGCTCGCTGGATCATCGCGC
>JAHEFS010000125.1:0-4847 GCA_024640045.1 Chromatiales bacterium
GGAGGCGTTTGCCGGCGCCGAGACGGATCCCAGAATGGATCGCTGACGACCTTGGCCGGCGCCATCACCCGACTCCACTTGAGCTCACGCTGGTAATAGATTTCCACCAGCATGTCCTCGCCGGTCTTGCCATGCGGCATGTCGACCGTCGCAATCGCAATGTTCTTCTTGGCTGATGGTGACCACATGGCAGAAGTCACCCAGCCGATGTTGTTCTTCCGGGTGTCGTAGACATAAGAGTTGTTGGCCGGCTTGTTGCCTTCGATATCCAGTTTGACCAGCCGGTAACGCGAGCCTTGCTCCTTTTCCGCCAGCAGCGCCTTGCGGCCGTTGAACAGGGGCTTGTTGAAGTCCACCAGCCAGCCCAGGCCGAGTTCGAAAGGCGACCGGGTGTGGGTGGGGCGCACCGTCTGCATGGCCGGCATGAAATCCTCGCCGGCCAGGATGTAACCCGCCTCGATGCGCAACTGATCCAGCGCCAGGGAACCCATTGGGCGAATGTTGTGCAATGCGCCTGCCTCGAACAAGCGATCCCACAGGATTTCTGCATGATCGGGATCGATCCAGAGTTCATAACCGAGGTCGCCGGTATAACCCGTGCGTGAGACCACCAGTTTTGTGCCTTCGAAATCGAAGTGCGCCAGGCCGAATGGCGTCAGGTTTTCGATGCCAGCCAAACCCATTCGCTTCAGCGTCGCGCAGGAAGTCGGGCCCTGCAGCGCCAGCGCCGCCACGTCATGGGTATCTTCGACAATGCTCACGTCAAAGCCGTTGGCGTTGATCATGAACCAGTCGATCTGGTGTTCCTGGGAGCAGATGCGGTAAGTGCCTTCCTCGAGATGGAAAATGGTGCCGTCGTCGATGACGCGGCCCTCATCGGTGCACCAAACGGCATAGCCGACCCGGCCCGGCTTGATCTTGGCGGCGTCGCGGGTGACCAGCCGGTTGAGATAGGGCAGGGCATCTGGTCCGCTGACCAGGTGCTTGGTCATGGGGGTGAGATCGAACACCGCGCAGGCATTGCGGGCTGCGAAGTACTCCATGGTCTCGCAGGTATAGGCCGGGACCGACAGGTAATCGAACCAGCGGCTCCAGGTCTTGTTGTCATTCAGCGCCTGCTGGCGCGAGTGGAACGGGCTTGGGTAAACCTTGTTGTGAAAGTGTTCCCAGGAGTCGATATTCACGGTTTTCATGTCTCAGCCCTTCCCCGAATCAATGATGGCCATGGCCGCATTGCGACCGGCGCTGCCCATGACGCCGCCGCCTGGATGGCTGCCGGCGCCGCAGAGCCACAAACCATCCAGCGGCGCGGCGTATTGCCCGGCCCCATATACGGGGCGCATCATCAGGAACTGGTCCATCGCCAGTTCCGCGTGATGCCAGTGGCCGCCGGTCATCCGCATGTTGGATTCCATGTCGGCCGGAGTCAGCAGTTCCGTGTACAGCGTCTTGGCCCGGATGTCCGGATCGTGCTTGGCCAGCACGTCCATCACCCTGCCGGCAAAAGCGACCTTGGCCTCGCTCCAGCCTTCTTTCAGGTTATGCGGAGCCCACTGCACCACGGCCGAGAGCACATGCTTGCCTGCCGGCGCCAGGCTGGGATCGTGCAGGCTCGGTACCGTGATTTCCATCACGGGCTCTGCCGAATACTCCTTGTACTTGGCGTGGTTGAAGGCGTGCTCGACGTATTGCAGCGAGGGGGCGATCACCAATCGCTCACCGGTCATCTCGGCAGGTACTCCGTTGAAAGCCGGGGCCTCGTTCAAAGCAAGGTGCAGTTTGGCCACGCAGCCGTTGGCGCGGATATTGCGCACGCGGTTGGCAAACCCAGCCTCCAGGTGTTGCGCGCCCAGCAGGGAATTGAAGGTGCTCTTGGGATCTGCGTTCGAAATGACACAGTTGGATTCGATGATCTCCCCGCTTTCCAGTTCCACACCGCTGATCTTGTCGAAGTCCACCAGGATTTTTCGCACCGGGCTGGAAGTCCGGATCTCGGCGCCGTTTTTGAGTGCCGCAGCGGCGATGGCCTCCGATACGGAACCCATGCCTCCGGCAGGCAAGTCATAGCGGCCGCCATTGCTCAGGCGGTGCAGGGCGCAGAACACGCTGTTGTTGGAACGGGTGCCGAGAAAAGTGCCCAACACCCCGTCCAGGCTCAAGGCGCCCTTGAGGACTTCGCTCTCGAAATATTCCTGCAGGACGTCAAAAACATTGATGCCGGCGATGCGCAAAAACTCGCGCATATCGGCCTTGCCCAGCCGGCGAATCAACCAACCCATGCCGGCCAGTGCCTTCAGGTCACCGGTGTCGGTCGTTCCCAGGCGCATCGGCACCCGGTTGTGCAGACGGGCGATCACCCCGGCAAACTTATGCATCAGCCGGTGATATTCCGCCATGGCGGCCTGGTCGGCTGCAATAGCGCCCGGTCCGTCGATTGTCTTGCCATTGATGCGGACGAAGTTGCCGCCCTCTTCCAGCGAGACGGTCGAAAGCCCGGTCCGGGCCATCTTGAGCCCGTGCGACTCCAGTGCCAGTTCCTTGCGGATGCCCTCGTCCAGCAGATAGAGCAGATGCGCGCCGGTCGAGACCTTGAATCCGGGAGCGAATTCGTGCGTAGCCGCAGCACCACCCACGTGGCTGGCGGCTTCCAGCACCGTTACTTTATGACCTGCCTTGGCGAGGTAAGCCGCGCAAACCAGGCCGTTGTGGCCGGCGCCAATAATAAGGGTCTCAGTCATCGAGCCAGCCCTCCGGAACGGTATTGGGTTTGCGCATTGACATCAGGATCTCGCGCGCGGCATTGGCGCCGGGTGCGGCCATGACGCCGCCGCCCGGGTGGTTGGACGAACCACACATCCACAAGCCGCGGACCGGTCCGCGGTATTGCGCATAACCGGGTACCGGGCGGTTGAACAGCAATTGGTCCATGGTTAGTTCGCCCTGGAAAATATTGCCCTCGGTCAGCCCGACTTCATCTTCCAGCTCACGCGGGGTCCTGATCTCGACATGTCGTATCAGGTCCTTGAAACCTGGCGCGTATTCGTTGATCTGGTTGATGACGGTATTGCCAAAAGCGTCGCGGTCCTCGTCGGTCCAGTCCTTGCCGCGGACTTTCGGTGGTACGTATTGCACGAATACCGACATGAAGTGTTTGCCGGGTGGCGCCATGGTCGGGTCGGTCAGGGTCGGGATCAGCATGTCGATGTAAGGATCCTGAGACCAGATGCCGTCCTTCCAGTCGTCGTAGGCGCGCTCCAGTCGTTCGATCGAGTCGATCAGGTGCATGTCCGTGTACATCAATTCCTTGTTGTTCCGCAGCGCGGTGAATTCCGGCAGGCCGTCCAGCGCAATATTGAGCTTGCCGGACGAGCCGCGAATCTTGAAGTTGCGAACGCGCTTGAGGAATTCCGGCTGCAGGTCATTCGGGTCCATGCACTCCAGGAAGGTCCGTGTGAAGGTCATGTTGGAAACGACGATATCGGCGTAGTGTTCATCGCCATTTTCCAGGGCGACGCCCGTGACCTTGCCATTCTTCACGATAATTTGTTCAACCCCGGAACCGGCGATGATTTCACCGCCGTGGTCCTCGAAGCAGGCGCCCATCGCGTCGGCGATCGCACCCATGCCGCCGCGGGCGAAACCCCAGGCCCCGGCGGTGCCGTCGACATCACCCATGGCGTGATGCAGCAGCACGTAAGCCGTGCCGGGAGACATCACACCCATCGCGGAACCGATGATTCCGCTGCCGGCATGCGAAGCCTTGATCAATGGATTTTCGAAATACTCGTCAAGAAAATCCGAAATACTCATGGTGTAGAAGCGCATGGTGTCGTAGATCACGTTTTCACCCAGCTTCCAATACTCCTTGCCCATGTGCAGCAACTCCATCAGATCCCGGGGTTTGAACGAGGCGGGGTCAGGGGCCGTACGTAGCAGGAACTGACGAATGAAGCGGCATTGGCGCATGATGTCGCGCCAGAATCGATCCTCGGCATTGGCATCGCGGTGGCTGTGTCGCGCGTACTCGCGCCGGGTCAGGTCGTGATCGACATAACTTCCCAGGTAATCACCATTCTGGGCCAGCGTGACGCTGCCGCCATAGGGCACCACCTGCAGGCCGTATTTGGCCAAGTCAAGGGACCGGTAGACTTCGGGTCGCAACAGGCTGCAGACATAGGAACAGTTGGAGTAGGTCCAGTCTTCATAGATGTTGAGGCTGACCGATGCGCCGCCAATGAAGGAGTTTTTTTCGACCATCAGGACGTCCAGTCCGGCCTTGGCCAGATAGGCCGCGTTGGCCAGGCCGTTGTGGCCGGCCCCGATGACAATCGCGTCGTATTTTTTCAAGGTTCTTACTCCGGTCTTCAGGCGTTGACCGCCTTGCGGCCCAGGTTTTCCATGGTCCGGTCGATCGCCTGCTCGAATGCTTTGAGCGTAGGCGCCAGGCAATCCGTCGTTGCGTGCGCTTCACTTATAAACCAGGGCTCTCTGGAGTCTGGTTCGCACAGGACGCCACGATCATGCAGGAAGGGTGCCATGGTGTCGTAGAAGGTGTAATCAGAATCCAGCCAGTCGCGGTAATTATCAGGTGGGGTGGCATTGAAAAACAGGCCGCCCATGGCCGGATGACCGACGAAAGAGTGCTCGATGCCGCGCGCATCCAGAATACGGCCCATGCCGGCCTGCATGTCACGGCCGTATTGTGCGATCCGTTCCAGGGCGGGGGTTTCGTCGAGAATCTCGAGGGTTTTGTCCGCCGCCGCCAGGGCGACCGAGTGACAGGTATAGGTGCCGCCGTGGACAACGCCTTCGCCCACCTGTCGCATGATGTCTTCGCGCCCGGCCAC
>JAHEFS010000125.1:4947-7606 GCA_024640045.1 Chromatiales bacterium
ATCCACATCCCAGAGCCGGGCGCCCTCGCCGTGGTCGATGTAGATGGTCTGGTCTTTACCCCAGTAGCGAAAGTTGGACGAAACACCCAGTGGCAGTTTTTGTACCGCTTTTCGATATTGCTGATTGGAACGCTTAAGGGAGCGCCGCATAGATACCTTCTGTCGCGTATAGCGATTATTGTCAGCATAGATTGGCACACATCAGCACCCGGTGTCCATAGTGAATGAATAATCATTCATTCATTGCAAGATGTTTTCGATGCGCTTATATTTGGGCGGCAGTTCGCCGTCCCGGTGAGGACTGCAATACCAGCTGAATCAAAGAGAGAGAATCATCCCAAGACCATGAACAGTGCAGCCACCGCGGTCAGGCAAAAGAAGCGAACCGAGTCCAAGGAAAAGCGCCAGAATCAATTGATTCGGGCTACCATCCGCTCAATTGCCACCAATGGTTTATCCGACACCACGATTGCGACCGTCGCGCGGGAAGCCGGCTTGAGCCAGGGGATTATCAATCTGCATTTCCACACCAAGGAACGCCTGCTGCTCGAAACCCTGTCCTGGGTAGTCGATGAATACAAGACACGTTGGGAGAAGGCGTTCCAGCAGGCTGGATCCAACAGCGCAGAAAGGCTGGCTGCCCTGGTGGAAGTTGATTTCCATCCATCGCTGTGTGAGCGGAACAAGCTCGCCGTCTGGTTCGCCTTCTGGAGCGAGACGAAATCCCGGCCGACCTACCGAAAACTGTGCGCCGAGCGGGACCGGGAATATGACATGATGATGAAGCGCCTATGTGCCGACTTGGTGGCAGAGGGCGGTTACGATATAGACCCTGAAATAGCCGCACGTGGCCTGGCCGCCATGACCGTGGGGCTTTGGCTGGACATGTTGCTCAGCCCTCGGAGCATGACACGGCAGCAGGCTCACTCGATTAGTATGGCTTACCTGTCCAGCCTGTTTCCCCGGCATTTCTCTGCCGATGCCGCCAGGAGTGATGAGCCATGAAAATTGCACTCGACGCCACAACGCTTGAATGGCAGCAAAAAGCCCGTCACTTCGCGGAACAGGAATTGATCCCGCACGAGCTTTATGCCGAGATGCACGAGGGTCGATTGCCGGAAGGTGTTGCCAAGCACCATAAGCAAATGGCCATTGAACTGGGCTTCAGTGCCATGGACGTGCCGCAGTCGCTGGGCGGGCTGGGTTTACGGCAGGTCGACCAGGTTGCGGTGTGGGAACAATTGGGGCGGGTGACCAACGCACTGTGCTGGTGTTTTTCCGAGCCCATGCAATGGATGTTCGAAGCCTGCAGCGAAGGGCAAGTGCAAAAGTATGTACTGCCGTTGATGCGTGGCAAGCGCAAGGAATGTTACGCCATCACCGAGTCCGAATCCGGCTCTGACGTGGTCATCGACACCACGGCTGAAGCCTGTGAAGGCGGGTATCGAATCAACGGAGTGAAGTGGTTCGTTACCAGCTTCAACCTGGCCGATTTCCTGATACTGCAGGCGCAGATTTCATCCGGACCGCACGCCGGCAGCGATGCCCTGTTTTTCGTCGACCGGGATACACCAGGGATCGAGGTGGTTCGCACACCGCTGTTCAGTCACACCTTCGACCATCACCACCCCGAGCTGAAATTCAGCGATGTGTTCGTGCCGGCGGAGAACCGGATCGGCGCGGAAGGCGAGGGTATGCGATTCACGCACAGCTGGTTTCGTCGCGAGCGCCTGATGATCGCGGCGCGGGATTGCGGCGCATCGGCCCGCTTGATCGAGGAAGGGCTTGCTTTTGCCAAGGAGCGGGAAGTCAGTGGGGAAAAACTGATCGACAAACAGATGATCCAGGCGATGCTGGCAGACAGCGTGACAGAGCTGTGGGCAGCCCGGTTGATCACCTACGAGGCGGCCGAGGCCCAGGATCGCGGCGAGAACCTCAAATCCCAGCACGCACGCTGTTCGATCGCCAAGCTGCACGCTTCCGAGACCGCCAGCCGGATTGCGGACCGGGTGCAGCAGATTTTCGGCGGGCGCGGCTACATGCGCGAGAATTGCGCTGAGCGCTTCAGCCGTGAGATTCGGGTGGATCGCATCTGGGAGGGCGCCAGCGAGGTCCAGCGCCTGGTTATCGCGCGTGCCTTGATCAAGCGCGGCCTGGAAGGGATGTAAGGCATTGCCACAACGCCTTCGCCTCTTGCCTGCGTTTTTGCTCTCCCTGGTAGCCGCCGTCACGGTGGTGCGAGCCTCGAGCGAGAACGAAGCAGAAGAACCGGTACTGAACATCTACAACTGGGCCGATTACATCGGAACTGAAACCATCTCGAACTTCGAGCAGGAATTCGGCATCGAGGTGAATTACGACATGTACGATTCCTCCGAAGTGGTCGAGGCCAAGCTGCTGTCGGGGCGTACCGGTTACGACATCGTGATCCAGGCGATGCGCTATTCGGCGCGGCTCATCCCGGTGGGCACGTTTCGGCCGCTGGACCTGGAGAAACTGGCTGGCCGCGAGAAACTCGATCCATGGGTGATTGAAAAAATGGCCTTGTACGACCCCGGCAATCAATACCAGATTCCCTATATGTGGGGGACAACCGGGTTTGCCTACAACGTCGACATGGTGCGTGAACGTATGCCCGATGCACCGGTAGAGAGCGGCG
>JAHEFS010000029.1 GCA_024640045.1 Chromatiales bacterium
ACTCGCCGCAGCCTGATCTTCCGCCAAGACGGTGGCGGGCGCTGAAGCGAGAACGGTGAGGATGGCACTGGTGAGGATTAGCGGGGATTTAGCACGAGCAAAACGAACCAGAAAACGATGACTCATAAATTGGCGCTCCCAGTGTAACGGTTCAACGAAAAGCAACGAGGCTTATGTATCCACCGGAGAATTGATTTTCTAGGGGTTAAATTTGTGTTAAAGCAATGCAAGTATGCCTCCCTCTGCATTGGTATGCAAACAAAGCCTCCAGACGACAAAAAAAGGGGGCCGAAGCCCCCTTTTTTGGGTACGAGGCAAATCTTAGTTGAAACGCATCCGCAGGTCGAGATACCAGTAGCGTCCGTAGTCGCTGTGCGCGTCGGCAAAGTAGCCGAAGTACCGGTCCGCCAGCGGTGCGCGTTCGTCGGTGAAGTTGTTGATGCCAAGGCGAATCCGGTTGTCGCTTTTCCAGAGATCGAAGTCGTAGTCAAAGCTCACATTGTAAGTGGTCATCGACGGAATCACGTACTTGGTACCGTCCGCCAGGGTCAACGAGCTCTGGTAGAAGCTGCCCAAACGGTAGCCAGACAAGGCCGCGCCCCAATCGCCTTTCGACCAGCGAATACTGGCATTGTGCTTTTCGTCCTGGTTGCCGTCCATGCCAATCAGGTCGCCAAACCCGGTGACGCCTCCCGGCGGAATGATGCCGGCAGCTTCGGCGGCTAGCAGGCGTTGGGACAGCGGTCCCGGCGTCTGCTTGTACTTGTCATAGAAGGAGCCCACGTACTTGAAACTGAAGTCACCGAAGCCGGTGTCGACATCGTAGTAAACGCCGATATCGTGGCCTTCTACCGTGCGGGTGTCCAGGTTGGCGTACTTGTCATCGATAAAGATGACGTCGCCGGCCGGGCAAATGCCCGCAGCTGTGTATGCCGCAATCTGATCATCATCCGGTGCGATTCGCCCGACCGCAGGGTTGAAGGTCTGGCTGCAGTTGCCCAGGCCCGCCCCGATCCGAAGCAACAGGTCCAGGGCCGTGTGGTTTTGTTCACCGAACAGGCCGATGGTGCCATCCTTCTCGATTGACCAGAAGTCAAGGGTGACCGTCAGGTTTTCGACGATGTCCCAGACGAAACCAATGGAGGTGTTGGTTGATTCTTCCGGCACCAGGTCTTCACTACCGGTAGCTCGGCGTTGCATGCCGTAACGGCAATCCAGCGTGTCTTCATTGGGGTCAACATAAAAACACGCAAGATCGTCGGTGGTGTTGGTGCGCACCACCAGGCCCTCGTTGACCGTGATCAGGTTCGGGGCGCGGAAAGCCTCGGACCATGAACCACGGACCAGGAAGCGGTCGAAGGGACGCCAGCCAAAAGCCACTTTGCCGACCGTGGTGTCACCTACGTCAGAGAGGTCCTCGTAGCGCATGGCCAGTTGCAGGTCCAGGCTTTCGAAGACCGGCACAGCAAATTCAACGAACAGGGAAGTGACGTCACGACTGCCGGCGCTGTCGGAGGACGGGCTGGAATTCATGACATCCGAGACGTAGGGATAGGTTGTGCCGTCTGCGGTCGTGAAGGGGATAGTGCCGTCAAGGCGCGGATCGCGATCATCATTGAAGGATTCCTCGCGATACTCGAAACCGGCCAGGAAGCCTACTGGCCCCGCTGGCAGGTCAAACAGATCGCCCTTGCTCAACTTGAAGTCCACCATTTTGAGGTCAGTTTCATTCGAGCGATGCACATCGACCAGCGCCCGCTCGATATTGGAAGTGATGATGCCACCGTTGAACGGGTTATAAGCCGCCGCGGTCGGATCATTGAGCGCTTCCTGCATCAGGTTGTTGGAAATGCGATTGTGCGTCACGTCGTCACGATCCGCTTCGGACCACAGTAAGGCGGCATCCCAGTCCCAGGAACCCCACTGGCCACGGAATCCCTGCAGGAAACGCCAGGTGGTGTTTTCAGTGTCGACGATGCGCGGCAGCTCAGCGAAGCGGTAATTATCCATCCGCAGTTCCCTGCCATCGCAGGTGAAATCGTCACCGATGATATCGTCAGGCAGACGGTTGGGTGAACCGCAGGGCCCGAACGGGTTGTAGTAATTCTGCGCTCCCACGAACAGGTTCACGCCGGTGGTGAAAGATGCCGGATGGCGGAACAGATTGGTCTTGGCGGTGTAATACGAGAACTCCGTATAAGCCTCGACCCCGTTGCCAAAATCGTGGTTCATGTAGAAGAACACGTTGTAACGGTCGAGTTCCGAGGCCAGGTCACGGTTATCATTCAGGTTGTAGCGATAGGTTCCCTGACCGTCGGCATGGCCGCACATCACCTCGTTGATGACCCAGCCACCTTCGCAGCGGGGGTCACCGATCGGGTAGGTTTCGAACTCACCCGAGTTGTCGGTCACGCCCGGTACCCGGCCGCTCATGTCGAACTGACCATAAAGTGAATTGGCACTGTCATTGCGCCAGGCAGATTCGCCGTACCAGGGTGAATCCACGGGCACACGGTCGGAGAAGTCCGCATTGGCCCAGCGCGGGTCATCCTGTGCGTTCACCCTGTCACGGTGGTAGAAGTCCGCAAAAATACCCAGGTTGGTCATACCGTCGTTGAAGAACTGGCCCCACTCGAGGTTGACCCGTTCATCGTTGCGCGGAATATTGTCGTAATCGTCATAGCGCAAACGAACGGTGAATCCTTCCAAGTCCTTTTTCAGCACCGTGTTAACCACGCCGGCCACCGCGTCGGCGCCGTAAATGGCCGAAGCGCCGTCGCGCAGCACTTCCACCCGTTCGATGCCAAACACCGGCAAAGCGTTGGAGTTGACCGAGTTGACCGGCACGAAACTGCCGCCCACTTCTTCGGTCTGGTAACCAGCGGCCTGCACCATGCGCCGGCCATTGAGCAGCACCAGCGTATTGCCCGTACCCATGTTACGCAGGTTGAAGGCGCCGATATCACCACGGGCTGAATTCACGCCGCCGGAAATATTCTCCGCCTCGTTGACAAAGTTCTGGCCTTGTTCGGGCATGTAATCCAGCAACTCCTGGCCCGATGAGACACCCAGCGCCTCGATATCGTTGGCATTGATAACAGACACCGAAAGCGCTTCAGAAATCGCAGCGCCCTTGATCTGGGTGCCTACCACGACCACTTCCTCCAGCGTCTTGTCACCCTCGGTCGCCTGGTCGGCAGATTGGTCGGTCTGGGCAAAGGCCGGTGCGCCGGCGATGCTGGCCAGCAAGATAGCGATTGAGATATACGGCACGTTCAGGATAGAGCGGGAAGAGCGGGCACAACAGGTAGAGCCAACATGCAAAATCTTCATAAGATGCACTCCAGGCTAAGTTGCAAACACATCCCACTGGAGGATTGTGGTGTTTTGTTAATTCCAGGTTAAAAACAGCGGTAGTATGCGCCCGAAAACCCGGCGCAACAATCAATTTCGGACGGTAAAAAAAGCTTTCCAAACCTCTGTTTCAGAGGCTAGAATTTCTGGTTTTTTCAACTTACCGGGACAGGGGCTCGAACGGTCGGTCCCGCTCCCGCCAAACAACCTCTTCCAGGGGTCGCTGGTATTCCACCAGCACCTCGGGCGGGGCCAATTCTCGCGCTTTTTGCAAGCTGGCTTCCGCTTTGATTTCGTCCCCCAGCAGGAACGCAACGCGGGCCATGGCGTAGTGGAGGCGGTGCTCGGAGGCCTTAAGCCCAATGGCCTCTTTCAACAGTTTCTCCGCCTCGGCCAAGGTGCCATGCTTAACCGCTTCTTCCGCCAGGAACATCAGGTAGTACGGATTCTCCCGCCGGTAACGCTCGACGCGGCGCTCGAGAAGTGCGGCTTCCTGCAGGCGCCCTTGCTCCACATACAGATCATGCAGATTACCCATGGCTGCCATTTCGCGTTCGTAAATGCCCAGCGCATTGAGATAAGCAACCTCTGCATCTGCAAACTGGCCGTTTCGGCTGAACAGCACACCCAGGTTGGACCAGGGATCTGAGATCGTAGGTGCGGTCTCGATGGCATGCGTAAACCAGCCGTATCCTGCAGAGTAGTCACCCGCGATCAGGGCATCCGCGCCAAGATTGTTGTAGTGGAGTGATAAGGCCTCTTCGTCGCTGAGTAAGCGACGGCGGGAGTCGAAAGAAATCTTCTGCCCACTGACATCAACCATGAAGGAGGCGTACCCTATCCGAACCAACACATTCATGTGTTTCGTCACCAGCAATGTGTCCCCCCGGCTACTCCATTCCGGTTCGATGTAGACCTCCTGGTACCGAGCGTCCAGCCCCGCCCCACGAGCCAATGCCACGAACAGATTGGCAAAGGCAACACAGTTGCCGGACCGACGCCGAAACGCCTCTGCCGCCGTCAGTGTCTGTGTCTGGTTGTAATGGAAACCCAGCACCCCTTTATCGGTCACCGCCAGCATCAGCAGGGAAAGGCGCAGCCGCTCGCCACCGTAAGGCAGCACGTATCGTTCGAGGAATGACTCCATCGCCGGCGTCACGGCCAGAACGTCCAGTTCATCGAAAGTAGCGGGTGGGTGATGCTGTACCAGCGGTGGGGGGGGCGTATGTTCGTTGGTAACCATCGTTGCGCACCCGGTCAGCAGCGCGCTGACAAGCACGGTAAGCCCAATCACGACCCGACAATTATTTCTCATCCTGAATTCACTATACCCTTTTCATGTTTCGCTGCCAGTTGAACGAATTCAGCCTCCCTTTGCACACATTAGACCTTAGTCGAAGTCAAGCCTCAGAGAGGGTCGGGCTTGATGCAGGTCAATCGCCGCACCCTGGCTGTCTGTTATTTCTATGTCATCAGGTCATCGAGTTCCATTTTCGGGGGTTTAAACAAGCAGTTACAACATGAAACGCAGGACAGAACCCGTTTCAGTCTGCCTTCGGCGGGAGGCCTTCACCCCCCCGCAAGCACCCGGTTTAACTTTGCACCCAGGCCCCCACCCACCATTTTCCAGTGAAATCGCGGTAGCCGGAACCCACCCGGCGCATGGCCGCGCAATGTCCAGAGGGAACAAATCATGAGCTCACGCGGCCCACTCAACACGACCGGACTGGATTCTGTCTCGCGCAGGAGTTTTCTCAAATTCTGTTCCAGCGTCGCCGTTTCACTCGGCCTGACCCCGGCCGCAGGGAGCAGGATCGCCCGTGCTGTCACCAACCCGAAACGCCCGCCGGTCATCTGGTTGTCCGCGCAGGAATGCACCGGTTGCACCGAGTCTTTGTTGCGCTCGTATCACCCGACACTGGAAACTTTGATCCTGGACATGATTTCGCTGGACTACCACGAGACCCTGAGCGTGGCGGCCGGCCACCAGGCTGAGGACGCCCGGCGAACGTCGATGGAAGAGAACTTCGGGAGCTATTTGCTGGTCGTCGACGGCGCCATCCCGACCAAGGACGATGGCATCTACTGCAAGGTCGCCAATCGCACCATGCAGGAACACGTTACTGAAGCAGCCGCGGGCGCGGCTGCCATCATCGCCATTGGATCGTGCGCATCCTGGGGCGGCATACCCTCCAGCGGCCCGAATCCGACCGGCGCGGTGGGCGTGCAAGAGATACTGCCGGACAAAACCGTTGTGACCATTCCGGGCTGTCCGCCCAATCCCTACAACTTCCTCAGCACCGTGCTGCACTTCCTGACTTTCGGCAGCCTGCCGGCGCTGGATGAAAAGAACCGGCCAAAGTTTGCCTATGGGCGCCTGGTGCATGAGAACTGCGAACGCCGCGCGCACTTCGACGCCGGCCGCTTTGCCCTGGAGTTCGGCGATGAAGGCCATCGCCAGGGTTGGTGCCTGTACAAGCTGGGCTGCAAGGGACCGGAAACCTACGCCAATTGCCCGGCCATCCTGTTCGGAGACGTAGGCTCAGGCAGCTGGCCGGTCGGCACCGGTCACCCCTGTTTCGGCTGCACCGAGGAGGGGGTCGGTTTCACCAAGGCCACCCATGCCCTGGCCGACGTGAAGTCGGTGACCCCGCCGTTGGGCTATGCCACCGTGGACATGCCCAAAGGTGAAGGTATGACGCCCGGTTCCGCCGCCCTGGTCGGGGCGGTCGCAGGCGTGGCCGTGGGTGCCGGCGCAATGATGATGGGCAAACTCAAGAACGCACCCGTTCATGAAGAGGAATCCGTCGAGGAGTAGCACGCATGAGCATGAGGCGCAGAGATTTTCTGAAAGCCGCGGTTGCTGGCAGTGCAACGGCCGCCGCCCCTCACTCCGCAGAGGCGAGGCCCAACCTGGAAGTACCACCTAACGCTGTTGGCATGCTGTATGACTCGACACTTTGCATCGGTTGCAAAGCCTGCATGGTCGGCTGCAAGGAAGCCAACGGCATGCCGGTCGAGGCTTTTGATGAATCCCCCATGTGGGACACCCCGGTGGATACGTCGGGTAAAACGCTGAACATCATCAAGCTGTTTCGCGATGGCACCGCCGAGACCAAGGACGTCGCAACCGATGGGTTCGCTTTCGTCAAGCGGCACTGCATGCACTGCGTTGACCCCGGTTGCATTTCTGTGTGCCCAACCAAAGCGATGCGCAAGGACCCCGATACCGGGGTGGTGACCCATCACCCGGAAGCCTGTATCGGCTGCCGTTACTGTGTCTGGGCCTGCCCTTACAACATTCCGAAGTGGGATTTCACTGAAGCTTTCGGGCAAATCCACAAGTGCCAGTTCTGCGAGCACCGGTTGGCGGAAGGCAAACTGCCGGCCTGCGTCGAGCACTGCCCGACCGGGGCCTCGCTGTTCGGTACGCGCGAAGAGATGCTGGCCGAGGCCAAGCGCCGACTCGCAGCCGAACCCGGATCCACCTACGACTATCCGCGCGATACCCTGGATTCACCGCATCGGCATGAAAAGACCGTTCCGGTCTACCAACAACGCGTGTATGGCGAAACCCAGGGCGGCGGTACGCAGGTCCTGGTGCTGGCAGGCGTTCCGTTCGAAAAACTGGACCTTCCGACCATTCCGGAACGGTCCTTCGCCGGGGTTTCGGAGACCATTCAGCACACCGTGTACAAAGGCCTGATCGCGCCCCTGGCGCTGCTGGGCGGCCTGATGTTCGTGGTCAAGCGCAACCTGGACAAAACGCACAATGTTTACGAGGACGACGACTGAGCAGTCGTGGTCGGAAAGCATGAGGCAGAGGAAATCACCATGAGACCCAACGCACCACTAGGCGGCAAGCTGTTGACCCGGCCCTTCCTGTTCCTCTCCCTGCTGGTGCTGATCGCCGCCGGCCTCCTGGCCGTGCGATTCATGTACGGACTGCAGGCTGTGACCAATATCAACAATGGCTACCCGTGGGGGCTCTGGGTGGTTCTGGATATTCACTTCACAGCCGCCATCGGCTGCGGTGGCTACGTGCTGGCGGTCGTGCTCTATGTCATGAACAAGGGTAAATTTCACGCACTGATGCGCCCCGCCCTGGTCATGAGCGCCTTCGCTTACACCCTGGCCAACCTGGCTGCATTCGTCGATATCGGCCGCTGGTGGAATTTCTACCAGATCATGCTGCCCTGGAACATCAACGTGAATTCGGTGATGTTCGAGGTCGCCATCTGCATGGCGCTGTACACGGCGATTCTCTGGATCGAGGTGGCGCCGGGCGTTTTCGAACGCTGGGGCCTGACGAAGTATCGGGCAGCCTACGACAAGTTTCTTTTCCTGATCATTTCGCTCGGCATCGTGCTGCCGACCATGCACCAGTCCGGCCTCGGCGGCCTGATCGTGGCGGCAGGCGACAAGGTCTCACCGCTGTGGGGCACACCCTGGATTTCATTCCTGTTTTTGATGAGCGCGATCATCATCGGTTTCTCGATCGTCGTGTTCGAGGGGTCACTCAGCTCACTGGGTTTCCAGAAACGGGTGCACCTGGCCCAGTATGCCGCTCTTTTCGCCATGCTCAGGTGGATTCTGGTTTTCTACCTGGTTGTGCGGTTTGCCGATCTGATCTACCGCGATGCGCTGGGCGCAATTACGTCGGAGCCCTTCCGCGGGCTGGCCTTCGCCGGAGAAAACCTGGCCTTCATCATCCCCTTGGTTGTGCTTTGGAGCAACAAGCTGCGGTCGCGCAAGCGCTACTTGTTCCTGGCCGCCACCTGCCTGTTGCTGGGCGGGGCGGCGCTCCGGTTCAACGCACTCATTGTCGGCTTCAACCCACCGGCTGGCTACGTCTATTTCCCATCGGTACCCGAAATGCTGGTGTCGATCGGTTTGCTGGCGGTCGAAGTGGTTGGCTTCATGTACATCGTCCGGCGCTTCCCCATCCTGCCGGAGCGACGCCCGGTGGCTTCTTCCCCAAACCACCCGGGAAGCGGGTTGCCCGCAGGCTCCAGCCCGGTGGCCGGATAAACCGAACAGCAGAAATTATTGACCCAATTGAATGAGACGGGAGAATTAAAGTGGCAACCAGAATAACTGTCGACCCGGTCACCCGCATCGAAGGCCATCTCCGCGTCGATTGCGAGGTGGACAACGGCAAGGTGACCAACGCCTGGTCATCCGGCCAAATGTGGCGTGGCATCGAACTGATCCTCAAGGGCCGTGACCCGCGGGATGCCTGGTTGTTCACACAGCGAATCTGTGGCGTGTGCACCACGGTCCACGCGATTGTTTCGGTGCGCGCGGTCGAGAACGCACTGAACCTCGAAATTCCGCTCAACGCCCAATATATTCGCAATCTGATTGTTGCCGCGCACGCGGTGCACGACCACATCGTGCACTTCTATCACCTCTCCGCCCTGGACTGGGTGGACGTCGTTTCCGCGCTGAAGGCCGACCCGGTTGCCACGTCCAAACTGGCCAATTCGCTCAGCCCGTGGCCGCGCAACACGGTTCAGGAACTGACCGCAGTACAACAGAAACTGACCGCCCTGGTTAACTCAGGACAACTGGGCATCTTCGCCAATGGTTACTGGGGTCACCCAGCCATGAAACTGGCGCCGGAGGTCAACTTGCTGGCCGCGGCCCACTACCTGCAGGCGCTGGAATTTCAGCGCGCCGCCAACCAGATCGTGGCTATCCTTGGCAGCAAAACTCCGCATATCCAGAACCTGGCCGTTGGCGGGGTGGCGAACCCGATCAATCCCGACTCGCAATCCACGCTGACCATTGAGCGCCTGTTTCATATCAAGAGCCTGATCGACAAGCTGGGCGCCTTCATCGAACAGGTCTACCTGGTCGATATCGCCGCCGTTGGGGCTTTCTACGCGGACTGGACCCAGTATGGCGCCGGCGTCACCAACTATCTGTGCGTGCCGGAATTCCCACTCGATGGGATGGGTACCCAGTTCGAACTGCCAGGCGGCTACATCGACGGTGGAGACCTCGGAACCTACAAACCGATCTCGAGCTTCCAGGATGCCTATTTCGAGGACGGGGTCGAGGAAAGCAGCAAGCACGCCTGGTACGAGCATAGTGGCAGCGCCCTGCACCCGTATGACGGTGAGACTGTCCCGCAATACACCGACTTCCAGGACGACGGCAAGTATTCCTGGGTGAAAGCGCCGACCTTCTACGGCAAGCGCGCCCAGGTGGGTCCACTGGCCAACGTCATGTGCATGGCCGCCGCCGGCCACGAACCGACCACCCGGTACCTCACCCAGGTGCTGGGAACAGTGAGCAGCCTGGTCGGCTCGGAAGTCGGGGTCGGCGCGTTGCACTCGACCATCGGCCGCCATGCGGCCCGTGCGGTTCGGTGCGCGGTGATATACGAAACCCTAAAGAACCAATGGCAGTTATTGATGGACAACATTGCCTCGGGAGACTACGCCACGTTCAACCGGCCGGAATTTCCCAAGGGCGAGATTCGCGGCTTCGGCTTCCACGAGGCTCCACGCGGCGTGCTCTCGCACTGGGCGGTGATCAACAACGGCAAGATTGAAAACTACCAGGCGGTCGTACCCTCGACCTGGAATGCCGGACCACGCGACGAACAGGATGCCCCGGGGCCCTACGAGGCGTCCCTCATGGACAACCCCGTGGCGGACCCGGAACTGCCATTGGAGGTCATCCGAACCATCCACTCCTTCGACCCCTGCCTGGCCTGCGCCATCCACATGGTGGACGGAGAGAAACAGGAGATCGTCCGGGTCAAGGCCCTTTGAAATCGCGGGACATGCAAACCGCAAGCGAAACTACGCGGGATGACATCAACGGAGACCGGGTTCGCCCGGTCCTCGTTTTAGGGCTGGGCAATATCCTGCTGGAAGACGAAGGACTGGGCGTGCGTGCGTTGGAGGCCATCCAACGGCGCTACCTTGCACCGCCGGAAGTCGAATTGCTCGATGGCGGCACCACCGGTATGGGCCTGCTGGACCAGATGAGTCAGCGAGAACACTTGCTGGTGCTCGATGCCGTGCGCTCGGACGAACCACCCGGAACATTAATCCGCTTGGCCGGAGAAGACGTGCCAGTCTATTTCAGCCAGCGCGCCACTCCGCACCAGATCGGACTGGCAGACGTACTGGCCACCCTGACATTGAGTGATGAACAGCCTGGCCATATCGTGATACTGGGCATGGTACCCAGCTCGCTGGAACTGACGCTGGATTTATCGGCAGACGTGAACGCCCGGCTGGAAAACCTTATCCAGGCGGCACTGGAAGAACTGACGGCGCTCGGCTACCCGTTACAGGATCGCCAGCCCCACTGACGGCTCGAGGTAAAACCCGGTATTCGCCCGTTCAGCCCGGAGCGTCTCAATCGCGCAGAGTATTGAGGAAATCGATAATTTCTTTACGCTCTTCGGGATCCGGAACCCGGATGCTCTTGGTACTGCCCGGCATGAAGGCACTGGCGTCTTCGAGAAACGCACCAAGGTCTTCCTCGGTCCAGGCCCCGCCCATCCTGATCAATGCGGGTGAATAATTGAACCAAGCCTGATCGCGGCCTTTCTCAGCCCCGACAATTCCCCACAGGTTAGGCGCGACTCGAAACGGCCCACCTTTCTCCAGGCTGTGACAGACTACGCAGCGGCCCGCCGGTGAGTCATAGCCCCAGGGCTGCTGCGGAAATTCATCGGCCTGCACAGACCAGGCAAAAACCACGAGTACGCTGCCTGCCAGCCAACTCAACAGCTGCCCGCCCGAATTTTGTTTCGCACGCTTCATGTTCATCGCTTTTGCTCCCAGCTTGCCAGTCAACTGATTCTACGACCTGGCGCCACTCAAGTGCATGTTCAGGCTGGAAAATTTCGCAACCAGCTGATCTGGAGCAAGGGCAGATGGGGAACTGGCGGCGGCCAGGGGCTTCGGCGTGCATTCGGGTTCGATAAGTGGAGGCCTGCGCTTCCTCAGTCCGCCGCCGGCGCCGCTGACAATGCACGTTCGATACTGACCACCGTGAGCGGGTGATAACCCGACCGGGCGCTGGCGAAGATTTCCCGTGCCAGGTTGGCGTCCGAGCCATTTCCCGCCAGCGCCGTGTAAACCGGATTGATCAGCCGGATACGGCCAAAACGCTCTAGGTACTCCCGCATGCGCGGATAGGCGGGCAGATAGCGCCGTTGCGCCACCTGTGTAAACCACACGCGGGTAATCTCTGCATTGTTGCTTTGACTCAGGCCCAGCCGGGCATCGAGTTCTGCCAACTGGGCATCTTCCAGACTCGAAGGCAGGTTATTGAGAAATTGCACCACCGCGTGCGGACTCCAGTCATCGACGGGCAGTTCCGCCGTGGTGATTTCGCCCTTGTCCCAGGCCAGCGCTGCGGCCACTGCCAGCTCCAGGTTGCGTGACTGCGGCAGCGTGGCGTCGGCCGGTACACCCGGCTGATACACCCACTCTTCTGCTTGTGCGCGGGTGAATTTGCCCGACTCAGCTCGCAGCAGGTGTTCATCGAGATAGTCGAGGAACTGTTCGGTGGTGATCGACTGCCACTTGAAGTGGCCGAAATACGCGGTGAGAAAGGCGTCAAAGCGCTGCCGACCGAAAACAGCTTCCAGGTGCTGCAGAAACAACTGCCCTTTCGAATAATGTACCGAACCCTGCGACTCGTCCGGGTCGCCCGAGGAGAGGTCCGGCGCCAGCGCCTGCATGGCCGGGCTGACGGTCTGCATCTCACGCAACATTTCCTGGTAGGACAAATAGCGTTCTTCATTCGCACGCTCGGTCCCGTACAGAATTTCGATCAATCGGGCGTCAAGGTAACTGGTGATCCCTTCATTCAGCCAGATGTCCCGCCAAGTCGCGTTGGTCACCAGGTTGCCCGACCAGGAGTGCGCCAGCTCGTGCGCGATCAGCGCGACCAGGCTGCGGTCACCGGCCAGCACGCTGGGGGTGATAAAGGACAAGCGTGGGTTTTCCATACCACCAAAAGGAAAGCTTGGCGGCAGAATCAACAGGTCGTAGCGGCCCCATTCGTATGGCCCGTAATTGGCCTCGGCCACCTCGAGCATCGCCTGGGTATCGGCAAACTCCCAGGCTGAAGCCTGCAGTACCGCCGGCTCGGAATAGACGCCCGTTCGTTCGCCTGTCTTCGCAAAACGCAGATCACCCACGGCAATGGCCAGCAAATAGGATGGAATCGGTTGCGGCATTTCGAAATGGTATTCGCCATCGAGGGGCGTTTCAGGGTCATTATCGGCACTCATCAAAGCCAGCAACCCGGGCGGCGTACGAATGATTGCCTCATATGTAAACCGAACCGACGGTGTGTCCTGCAGAGGCACCCAGCTGCGCGCATGGATCGATTGCGACTGGCTGAACAGGAACGGGTGCTCACCGCCGGCCGTCAGTTCTGGCGGCAGCCACTGCAGCGCGGTGGATTCGGGCCGCGTGCGGTAGGTAATTTCCAACTCGAATTCATCCGGAACGCCGGACTCTTCCGGCAAATCGACTTCCAGGGCCTGCCCAAGCCGGGGCTTGGCCGGCAACAACCGGAAAGTCACAGACCTGGGCGCGAGGCCGGGAAGCTTGAGGCTTACAGCTGATACATCGAGGTCCCGGGTGTCCAGCAAGATAGGGTCAGCAGCATCACCCAGGCGCTTCATAAGCAGCGTGGCAGTGCCGCCCAGGACCCTGGCATCGAAATCCACGGCCAGGTCCAGCTTCAGATGCCGGGTGATGAACTGGTCAGTATTGGCAAAAGAGAAGATATCGACCGGCGCCGGGCTGGACCCGGGTTTGGATTCGGGTGCTGGCGTGGGCAACATTGCAGCGCTCTCCGGCGCCTCACTCGAACAGGCCGCCAGGCCCAGGGCCACAATCCAGGCCAGTGTTATCCACACATACCGCGTCATTTGAACTCTCCGCTGATCCAGCTTTTCATGGGAGGCGGCACTTTACCCTTTGCCACGAACGTGTACCAGCAGGGGAAATCGTCATTGGACAAACGGGGACCTTCCTCAATCCCAGCCCTTCGGCCCTGCTCTTGACCGAAAGCGGACATTTCAGTTGATAACAATCGATATCGACGCAACCGGTCATCTAAGACCCTGGTCACCACGACCCAACGCGCCGCCAATGAATGGCGACCTTCTCAAAACCGGGTGCTTCAATCGGTGATCAGGTTCCTGGCTAAAGGGTGTCCTTGGACTCCCCTGGCGTTTTGCGCACATGAATCTCGTGCTTGGTCATCAGTGCCTGGAAGTTGCTCCGCTGCATGCCGGTGTCCGCGGCTGCCTGGGTCACGTTCCAGTCGTTACGCTTCAGTGCTTCCAGCACGAACAGGCGTTCAATCTCCTCGACTGATTTCTGCCGTGCCAGTTTTTTGACTTCCTTGAGTTCATCACTGGTGCGGGGTGCATCGTATTCGGACAAACGAGCCGCTTCGATAATGTTCATCAGGTGACCACGACGGATTACCTTGTCAGTGGCCAGGATGACGGCGCGATGAACGGTGTTCTCGAGTTCGCGGACGTTGCCTGGCCATTCGTAATTGACCAGCATATTCAGGGCGCCCGGCGAAAACTCCGTGACCTCCTTGCCCACTTCTTCGCTGAAGCTGCGGAGGAAATGGAACGCCAAAATCGGGATGTCGTCGCGGCGCTCCCGAAGTGGTGGCAACTCGATGGGGAAAATATTGATGCGGTAGTAAAGATCCTCACGGAATTCACCATGGGCCACCATGGTCTTGAGGTCCTTGTTGGTTGCCGAGACCAGGCGAACATTGACCGAGCGGGAACGCGTATCGCCCACAGGCTTGAATTCCCGCTCTTCGATGAAGCGCAGCAGTTTGGCCTGTATCGACAATGAAATGTTTCCAATCTCATCCAGAAACAGCGTGCCGCCATCGGCGACTTCCACCAGTCCCTTCTTGTCGGACACTGCGCCGGTAAAAGACCCTTTCACGTGGCCGAATAGTTCACTCTCCAGCAGGTTCTCACTGAGCGAGGTGCAGTCCACGGCGACGAACGGTTTATCGCGGCGCAGACTGTTGTAATGAATCGCCCGGGCGATCAACTCCTTGCCCGTACCACTGTCACCGGTCAACAGCACAGTGCTGTTGGTCGGCGCACAGCGCGCCACCATTCGGAAAACGTTCTGCATCGCCGGACTCGAGCCGATGATATTGTCCAGGTGGTAGCGGGCCGTTTCACCCTTGAGCGCGATATTCTCCTGCATCAATTGGCGGCGCTCGAAAGCCCGCCCCACAGCCATCTGCAATTCGCCCGGATCGAAAGGCTTGGGCAGGTAATCAAAGGCCCCCAGCTTCATGGCCTTCACCGCCGCCTCGATCTCGTGCAACCCCGTGATCATGATCACATCCACGTCCGGATGTGATTCCTTGACCCGTTGCAGCACTTCCAGCCCGTCGATCCTGGGCATCTTGATATCCAGAATGAGAATATCGAAGTATTCCTGTTCCAGCAGGTTCAACCCCTCCAGGCCGTCCGCGCAGGTTTGGACCTCGTAACCCGAGCTGTCGAGAATACGGCGACAACTGCGCAGCACGATATCCTCGTCGTCGATAATCAATATGCGTCCACTCATTAACTCGTTACCCCTCCGTGCCCACTGGCAGGAACACATGGAACGTAGTGCCCTCGCCCAGTTGGCTTTCCACCCGGATATCACCACCATGGGCCAAAACAGCACCGTGACTGACCGAAAGGCCCAGACCAGTACCCTTGCCGACTTCCTTGGTGGTGAAAAACGGGTCGAATATCTTTGGCAAATTTTCTTCAGAAATACCGCAGCCTGTATCACTGACCATGATCTCAACCATGTCGACCGGCTCATCGCCCGGTGTTGCCACCATCGGTTCAGCGCAGTGCCGGGTCTTCAGGGTGATGCGTCCAGATTGGCCGATCGCATGCTGCGCGTTGACCAACAGGTTCATCAGGACCTGCTTGACCAGGTCCTCGTCGATCCAGATGACCGGCAAATCTTTGGCCAGGTCCAATACCACTTCGATGTTTGCCAGCTTGGTCGGTTGTTCGATCAGTTGTGCGGCATCATTAATCAGCAGGTTCAGGTCGCAGTAATTCTTCTCGGGCGCCTTTTCCCGCGCAAAGTCTAGCAGGCGTCTGATGATGGTGGCGCAGCGCTTGGTCTCCTGGATAACCAGGTCCAGGTCCTCGGCCTCAGGAGAATCATCCGCCAAGCCTTGCCGTACCAACGTGGAAAATGTCAGCACGCCCGTCAATGGATTGTTCAGTTCATGGGCAATGCCCGCCGCCAACATGCCGATCGAGGCGAGTTTTTCGCCCCGGATGGCCTCTGCCTGGGCTACCTGCAGTTCCCGGGTCTTCTCCTCGACCTTCTGTTCCAGCGTGTGCGCCCACTCTTCCAGTTTCGATTGCGAGACATTGAGAGCATCGGTCATGTCATTGAAGGCACGGGTCACGCGGCCCAACTCATCATCACTCCGAACGGGAATGTGCTGATCCAATAATCCGTCGGACATCGCGCGGGCACCGGCTTCGAGGTCCTTCAGCGGCAGGTAAACGATGCGATGGATCAACAGACCAACCACCATAGCGGCAACCAGCACAAAACTCAGCGAGAGTCCCGCAATCGTGAGGGTGTTGTGCTGCAAGTCACGGTTGATGCCATCCAGGGGCGAAACGATGTCCAGTATGCCCAGCACGGACTGCTCGGGACTGTGTGCGTGACAGGCAGCATTGGTGCAAGAAGGTTCATTGGCGATAACCCGGGTGTTGCCCAGCATGCGACTGCCGTCCAATCCGTTAAAGAAACGCGCGCGCTCCTCCATCACTTTCTGCCCAGTGGCCTTGACCGCAAGATGGCATTCCTCGCACGCCTCAGCCTGAAGATTCACCACCGTCCCAACTTCGGCCTGCATTGAAGAGTGGATAATGGTGCCGTCTTTGCTGATGACCCGCACGCGGTCGATGTCCCGTTGTCCGGCGACGTCGACGATGACCTGGTCGATGTAGGACGGCTGGTTTTGCAACATGGCAAAACGCGTGCTCTTGATCACGACTTCAGCCAATTGGTTGGCGTGACTGACCGCCTGCTTGAACATTTCCTCGCGTTGGTGCCGGATAATCAAGATGGAATACAGCACGACCGTCGTGGCCAATGCCACGCCGAGGTACAGGGTAATCTTGAATTTCAGGCTGGGTCGAGCCATGCCGGTAATCCGGGCCTCCGATCAATCTGTCAAAGCCCCTCAGGGCCCGTCTATTTGGCGATATTTTTCCTGATAATTCATATAAATATCATCAGTTGACCCACGCGGCGATGACACAGGTCACACGTCGCTCAAAATGATCTTTTCTGTCGAATCTTTTGGCGTTATTGACGCCTTGCGGCCTGTTCGGCCAGGTCCAGCAGGGACGGGCCATCCAACTGCCGGAACCGGTAACTGACACGGGCCACCGGCACGTTCAGCTCGATGGCCAGTTCCAGCCGGCCCGGACACGCATCTACGACACAAACCGCGCCTTCGGCGGCGCAACAAGCGTGAATGGTTTCGCTCAGTTCCTGTCGCTGCTGATCCGAATACCCCATGGCCGGCAGCACCTGTCCCAGGTGGGGGTAGGCTTCAAACGTGTCGTGAATCGTGCCAACGGCGTAGGGGCGCGGATCGACCGGGATGGCTCCTGCCCGCTGGGCAGCAACGGTGCCGGCTCCATGTGACATGCCCCCGTGGGTAACCGTTGGACCGTCTTCGACCACGAGAACCTTCTCCCCACGAACTGGCAGCACCTCGCTCATGTGGATGTCGAGATCAGCCAAACAGATCTGTGTCCCTGGATTCAGCTCAGAAGCACGCCTGCGGATGGACTCGATGTCTTCCAGTTGGGCCGAACCGGCCTTGCTGATCACCAGCACGCCCGCCCGCCGAAAGTTCACCTCTCCGGGATACCAGGCAATTTCATGCCCGGCCCGCAGAGGATCAACCACGACAATATCCAGATCCGGGCGGATGAAAGAAAAATCATTATTGCCGCCATCCCATAGCACGACATCCGCATCCACCTCAGCCCGTTCCAGGATGGCCGCATAATCTACGCCAGCATGGATGGGTATGCCCATTTCCACGTAAGGTTCGTACTCTTCACGTTCCTCGATGGTGCACTCCTGAGCCAACAGGTCATCAACGCTCTCGAACCTCTGCACACGCTGGGAACGCAGTCGCCCATAGGGCATGGGGTGCCGGATCACTGCCACCCGCAACCCGCGCTCCATCAACCCTCGAGCCAGGTATTGCGTGGTCGGGCTTTTACCAGCTCCGGTGCGGGTCGCCGTCACGCTGATGACCGGACGATTCGCCTGCAATTGAGTCTGATTCGGTCCCAGCAGCATGAAGCTGGCGCCAGCAGCCTGGACCAGGCTGGCCTTGTGCATCAATTCTGCATGCGAGATATCGCTATAGCAGAAGAAAACGATGTCGATACCCATCTCGCGGATCAACTCCGGCAGGCGGGACTCGTCGTGGATGGGTATATCCTCCAGGTAACGCTCTCCCGCCAGATCGACTGGAAAGGAACGAAGATCGATAAAAGGAATCTGGGTGGCGGTAAACGCAAGGACCCGGAAACAATCATTGTCCTTGAGGAAGGACAGGAAATTATGAAAATCGCGTCCGGCAGCGCCCATGATGATGCAGTCGTAGGGTTTGATCATGGTCATTTCGCCAACAGGCCTGAATACTGCTCAGGATGCCACTGGCGACCAAAAAGCGCATTGATAAAGGTCATCACCGACACCGCTCTCAGCGCGGCAGGGTTCGTGATTCAGGTCACGCCCGGACTGGCCAACTGCCGCTATAGTTATTCTAAGCCTATGAATTAGAGGCAGAATCAATGAAACATTTGTTGACCGGTCTGGCTCTGACCGTTTTATTCGATGCCGCCGCCATTGCAACCGATGCCAGTCTGGAAAGCGTCATCAACGAATGTGAGTCCTGCCATGGCCCGGGCGGGCTGTCCGTGGAAAGCGACATCCCGATTATCGCCGGACAGTCCCAGGTGCTGATCGAGAAAGCACACGAGCACTTCAAGGATCTGCAGCGGCCCTGCACGCAGACGAGCTACCGCAGCGGGCAGCCCGACGAGAGTCTTACGAGCATGTGCGAGGTGTCCCTGGAGCTCGACTCAAACACCATCGAGGCTCTTGCCCGCCATTATGCGGCACTGAAATTCAGGCCTGCCACACAACCCTTCGACGCGAACAAGGCTGTCGTTGGCGCCGGGCTGCACCAGATGTACTGCGAGTCCTGCCATCCAAATGGCGGCAGCGATGCGGGGTTCGCCGGGCGTCTGTCCGGCCAGTGGACGCCCTACCTGGTTCGCACGATCAGTCAGATCAAACGCGCGGAAGTGCTCGTACCCCATGTCATGGAGCGCAAACTGAACCAGTTCTCGGCGGAAGAGACCGATGCACTGCTAAACTTCTGGGCCAGTCAACAGGAGTGACTGGCAACGCACCGAGCTTCCTGCTCCTGTGCACCCAGGCGGTGCTCGCCCATCGTCAGCAAATACTGGCGACCTACGAGCCCCATGACCTGCACCAGTTCAGGGTGCATATCAGGCGCATTCGGGCCTTGATGAAGTATGTGCCTGCCTGTCAGGATCGTCTTTTCCGTCAAGCCTGGAAGGAATACTTTACGGTCACCAATGCCGCCCGGGACTGGGATGAGTTCGACGTGGCCGCGAAAAGTCTTCTGTCGCACGAACATTGGATGACGATCCAGTTGGCATTGCGGCAGCACCCGGCGCGGGAGCACGAGAAAGTCAGGACCATGCTGGACTCACCCGGCTGGCATCAACATATACGAAACTGGCAGAGCTTCATCAGCAACTTGTGCGCAGACCTTCAGGATTCGGAGACACAGCTGGGAACCCGGGTCGTGACCGAGGCCGTGTTGGCGCAAACTCGCGCATTGACCGAAGACACGCCAGTCGCCTGGCACCGGTTTCGCATTGCCATCAAAAACCTTCGCTACGTGGCGGCGATCCCGCGACAGGCCGGTCACTCAGCCGCAACATCCACATCGCTGATCGAATCCTGCGAGCGCATTCAGGATGTGCTGGGAGACTGGCACGATTGCACCATTCAATTGGACTTAATCCGGTCGACTGCCGTGCAGGCGGGGCTGGCCCGCGTTTGCCAGGGTCAAGAAATCGCCGATCTTCTGGTTGCGGGACTCAAGGACCGTCAGCTGCTTCTCCTGGAACAGGCCAGGCACCTGAGGCTCGAGCTACCGGCAAATTACTCTGCGCTCGCAGGAACCGCATAGCGATTGCGCAAGGACCGGCTCCGGAAAACCAGGGCCGAAAGCGCTGTGAATAATGCGACGGCACCCAGGATCACGGCCATCCGCACCCAGGGCAAGCCCATTTGCATGCGCAGTCCCGCGATGGCAGACAGCGTGTGCAGCCATTCCAGTGCAGCAAGAAACAACCCCACTGTTACGACGGGGGGCACCCATCGTCGGGGTATCAACAGCAATAGCGGAAGCACCAGACCGACCAGGACCATTGCCAGGTTCCCGCCGCGGTAAAAATGCGCCGCGATCAGCAGGAAACTGAGCAGGACGGGCAGCAGACGCAGAAAGCTCATATCAGGCGATTTTTTGGGACAACGTCCGGGCCCGCCAGGCTTGCGGACCCGGACGCCTGCGCCTCAAAGGCGCGTCGCAACGACTTTCTGGAACAGGTTGCCAAAGAAGTTCTGCTTGCGCCATTCGAACATCTCGGGTTGCTCTGCAAACTCCTTGATTTCGTGGCGCCACATGCCCTTGGCAAAGGGTTCCAGGGTGTCGAAAACAAAGCTGGTAATCGGCTTCAGCGGGTGCCACCAGTGTGGCTTGTCGTAGTCGATGAAAATCATTTTGCCGCCCGGGCGAACCTTGTTGAGCAGCACGTTAACCGCCTTGCGCTTGTCCTGATCTGGAATCTCGTGCAGCAGGAAGTAGGAAATGGCTACGTCAAAGGTCTTGTCACTCAAGTCCATGACGTTGGCGTGATGCAAAGTCACGTGAGGAAACTTGTGCAGCCGACGATAGGCATTGGTCAACTGGACTTCCGCCACATCGACCAGGGACAGGTGCCCCTCTTCGCCGATCAGTTCCGCCAGCAACGGCAGGTACTGGCCGTAGACACAGGTGGACTGCAATACGTTCTGGCCCCGCTCGATTTCTGCAAACGCCGAATTCCGCAATTTTACGTGCTGGTTCCAGAGAATCAGCCGAACGACGGGTTCGTGATTCAGCCAGCGGACGTTACGGGGGCTCAAGTAGGCCCAGTAATAAATTTCTTCCAGGTAGGCCGGGATCTCCGGCTTCTTGCCAGGTGTGACCAGCTTGATCGGGGGATAGGCCTTGGCAGCAGTTGCTGTCGCCGGATTCGCCTGTGGTTTGGATTGCTTGAGGGTGGCGGAAACAGACTCCATGATTTCGACCTCTTATCGTCGTCGTTGCTGAAGGATCCGAAACCGGGGACGTGGGTGGTTTGCCTGGAACCATGCCCCCCGGATCACGCTTTATCGACGGCTACTTTAACGGAGCTATCGCACACTCACTTGACCCCCGTCAATTACGCGGCGGCAAAACCTGGATCAGGTGAAATAATTGACTCATGTCAGGTGCATGAATCAGGAGACTTGCACTTCGACTTCGTCCGCTTCCCGGGCGAGTGATGGCAAGCGGCCCTGGTACCGAACGAGCAGGAATACGAACAACAGCACCATGGGCACACTGGTCCACAACACGCCGTTCCAGCCCCACCAGAAGAGGAACCACCCCGAGCTCAAAGCCACGGTTGCCTGGGTGGAAAATACCAGAAAGTCGTTCACGGACTGCACCCTGAATCGCTCTTCGGCCCGGTAGCCCTGCGGCAGCAGGTTAGTGCCCGTCAGGAACAGGAAATTCCACCCGACACCGAGAATCACCAGCGCAACCCAGTAGTGCAGAAAACCCGTGTCGACTAGCGCGACACCCAGGCAAAGACCGTAGGCCGCCACCCCCAGCCATAGCATCCCGCGATAACCGACCCTCGCTTGCAGCCAGGCATAGGCAACGGATGGCAAGTACATCGCCACGATATGTGACTGGATGACGAACTTGGTCGATTCAAGGCTGTGACCTGCGTGACGGTGCATGGAGATCGGCGTGGCCGTCATGATAAAACTCATCACGGCAAAACTGAGCATAGCTGACCCGACCGCCAGGATCATGACCGGTGATCGCAGCACCTGCCCGAGCGGTCGTCCGCCTCTATCTTCTGCGGCAACCACCTGATGTACGTCCGGGTTCGATGCAACCAGCGCCATCCCGATGATATAGCCGCCAATCAGCAGCAGGTAGGAGCCTGCGTACTGAGTGCCCATAAGGTAACGGCCAGCCACCGCCAGTTCCGGTCCGACAAAGGCCGCCAATATGCCCCCGAGCAACAGCAGCGAGGTTGCTTTGGGTGCCAGTTCGGGCGATACCAGCTCGAGGGCGGCAAATCGATACTGGTGGCCGGCAGCGGCAGCCCAACCCATCATCAGTGCAGCCAGGCAAAAGGCCACAAACGAATCTATGATCAGGCTCCAGGCTGCGAAAACGGTGGCCACAATAGCCAATCCCCCGTAGGCCAGGAACACCCTGCGCCGGCCCCATCTCGACATGAATTTTCCCGTGGGCAAAGTCGCCAGCGCGACGCCAACCACCAACAGGGCGATGGGCAAGGTCGCCAGGCCTTGGCTGGGGGCGAAGTCCGCGCCGATGATGCCAGCGATCAGGAACATCATTGGGATGCCTGCCATTGCCAAAGTATAAGCAGCAGTCAGCCGCCAGACGCCGGCAGGTAGAGCTCTCACGTCCGCGAGTCCGCGGCGATCGGCCCAAAGACGGGGTGGTCTGTGGTTCGGCTGGTCGGGTGGGGTGTCACTGGCTTCAAGTTCCTTCGGGTAAACAGCACCGGGGCATTGTAAGCGCAGCCGAAACCCCAATCTTAGAATTGTTGTATCAGACGATCGGAGTGATGAAATGATGAAGCCATTGAGTGTCGTGCTTTGCATTGGCATGTCCCTGCTGCTTTCCGCCTGCGAGACCGTTCCGACCAAGCAGGACCAGGGTGTCGTGATTGGTGCCGTGATCGGCGGAATCATCGGTCACCAGGTCGGTGGCGGCTCCGGGAAAACCCTGGCGACCATTGTCGGCACGGTGGCTGGCGCAGCAATCGGGGGCAGCATCGGCAAGTCCATGGACGATACGGACCGTCTCAAGGCCGCCGCGGCGCTGGAGAACGTGCGCACGGATGTCCCCACCCAGTGGGTCAACCCGGATTCGGGCTACGGCTATACCCTGACACCGACGCGCACCTATGACGAAGGTGCCGGCCCCTGCCGCGAATACACGCTCGATGCCACGATCGGCGGCAAAACCGAACAGGTTTACGGCACCGCCTGCCGGCAGGCCGATGGCAGCTGGCAGATCGCCGACTAGGGTCAAGTACTGAAACAGCGACTGAGATTTCGAGCCGCTATGGCCGCTGAAAGCTGCGGCCCCCAAAAAAAAACCGGCGGCCGTAGCCGCCGGTTCGATCAGTCCGCGGGCAGGTGCTAATTCCCGAGGTGGTAAACGTACCTCAAGCCGAATTCGCTTCGGTCGTTATTCAGAACGATCAACAGGTAGTCAGTTGGTAACAAGCGTGCGTTGTCGTATTTCTCATCCGTGACATTGCGCCCGTAAGCAGACAACGACCAGCGACCGTCCGGTTCGGTATAGGTCAGGTCGAAATTGAACAGATCGCGACTGGCGATCTTGGTCATGCGGGCGGGGTCGTTGCTCGGCTCGCCGTACATGCTGCCACGATACGACCAGTCCACGCGCAACATCAGTTCTCCGCCGTTATTCATCGGTTGGATGAACTGCGGGCTGATCGAAGCCGTAACATCCGGCGTCAGCGGTGCGACCGCGGTTGGGTTCGGATCATCCACATCCGCGTCGATGTAGCCCAACGTCGTAAACAATGTGAACTGGTCATTCGGCGCCCAGGCGCTCTCCCACTCCGCACCCTGCGAGGTCTGGTCGACGATGATGTTCACCGTGTTGAATCCACCGCCCTCGGAAGCGCTGACCTGGTAGGGCAGGTCCGAGTAGTTGGTGTAGAACAACGCGAAACTCATCTGCAAGGTATCGGTCGGCGTACCTTTGATGCCGATCTCGTAATTGGTGGCCGTTACATTGTCATTGGCCTGGAAACAATTGGGCCGACTGACGTTACCCGGTTGCGAGAAATCCAGGTTTCCGAACAGGCAGTAGGGGCGTGGAGGAAACTGTCCGGACTGGTATCCGTTCTGGATGGCCCCGTACAGGTTTAACCGGCTGCTCATGTCCCAGGTCGCGGCAACTTCCCAACTGGTTTCACTCCAGTCGCGCGATGCGGATTCCTCGATCAGGCCCGCGTTGAGGTTGACGTTAGCTTCCTTGTCATCCTTGGTGTAGCGCGCTCCCGCCGACAACCGCAGGGTATCGGTGACCTCGAAACCAACGTTGGCATATATCGCCTGGCTCTTGGATTTTTGTCCGAGCAGGAATGCACCTGCGCCACCGGCGAAGAAATTGGGGTACTGGAAGTTAAGGCCTTCCTCCTCGAAACGATACAGGCCCGCCACGAAGTCCCAACTGCCAAATTCGCCGGACAATTGCAGTTCAGCGGATTCCTGGTCTGCAAACCCTTTCTCCGGGTAGGTGAACAAGGTACTTGCCACGCTGTCGTCATCCAGTCCGGAACCGTATTCCGAACCCCGGTCGGCATAGATGAACTTCCATGAAAGGCTGTCGGACATATCCCAGCCGGCCGTGATCGACCAGCCATCAGCCTTATTGTAGATTTCGTTGGCAGGAATAATGTTGCCGTTGCCATCCACGTAGAAACCACCGTTGTTGTCATAGGGGTCAGCCGATACGTCGCTATTGCGTGCGCCCAACTGATACAGCAACCCGGACGGAACTTCATCGATCAGCGTGGTGTACGGCCGCAGACCGCCTTCTCCGTCGTTCTTGTCATAGGCAAAAAGCAGTTCGAAATCCTCGGTTGGATTCCAGCGCAAGGCCACGCGCCCCGACCACTCTTCAATCTGGCCGACTTCGGTTGACGTGTTCAGATTGGGGAACTCGCCGACGCCATCACGCTCGGTATAGGAGCCGGTGACTGAAAATGCAAAACTGTCCGACATCGGCGCGTTGTAATAAACGTCGCCATACAGACGGCCGCGCGTGCCGGCATAGACTTTCACCCGGCCACCGCTCTCATCCCCGGGCTTGCGGGTAATAATGTTGATTGCACCACCGATGGAGTTTCTGCCATACAGGGTGCCTTGCGGGCCGCGCAACACCTCTACGCGCTCGATATTCGCCAGGCTCCAGTTCTGTCCGACCTGACGGCCCAGGTAGACACCGTCAACGTAGACACCGACTCCCGGGTCCGTGGTGATCAGGTGATCCTGCAATCCAATACCGCGAATGAAGGGGTTCACGGAAGACGTGTGCCCGGCCGAAAACCCGGTCACATTCAGGTTGGGAACGAACTTACCCACATCGGTCAGGTCGGTGATACCCGCCCGCTCCATGGTGGCTTCAGTGAAGGCGGTTACCGCGACTGGAACCTCGTAGATGCTTTGCTCACGCTTGGTTGCAGTCACAATCACTTCTTCAAAAACGGTCGCTTGCTGAGCCTCATCTTCCTGCGCCAGAAGCGTGCCAGGAGCACTCATTGCACCCAGCGCGAGGGCGATTGGAACAAATAACTGATGCCTGTTCATAAGAATTTCCTTTTTGATTTTTTAAGGTCCCCTAAGGCGACGGTGACGCGCAGCAGCAGACCCCCCAGGATTCACAGGTCCTGAAGGGATCATTCTGCTCACTTTGTTTTTGGTCCACCGAATGCCTATGGTTATTATCATGACGCCGGACTGGTATCCGGGCCGGCCAGTTGAATCCCGTTCAACCTGGGCCCGAACGACATCATAAACCCTTTCAGGGTTTCGAGCCTTCCTCAGTCTCTGAATTCAACAGGCTCCGGGCCAGGAAATCGGCGGTCAATCTGAGCACTTCGCCGGAAACCTCCGCTTCACCGTCATAGAACCCGAGTCCATGATCCGCCCCTTCGATGAAATGGGACTCGACGGAACTGGCTTGTCGAGCTTCCCGGATCAAGGCCTCGCTGTTGTCAGGCGTGACATGACGATCCGCCGCGCCGTGAATGATCAACAAGGGGCCCGTGAAGTTCCGGATGACATCCTCGGGTTTCGAGTTCTCCAGGTCGTCAAACCATTGCTTCCCGAGCAATTGCTCTGCGCCCCAGGGGGCGATGAAGCGCGCCGTTCCGTCACGATCCGCTTCGCGGCGCAGATGACGCCAGGACTTCTCACCCCCCATGAAGTCATACATGCTTTTTGCACCATTCAAACCCACGGGCGACCACAAGGCGATGGCCGAGTATTTCTCGCTTTCCGCGGCCAGCACGGCCAGGCGTCCACCCATGCTGTAGCCCAGAATGGCCACACGTTCAGGGTCCACCGGCAATTCGTCCAGCGCAAAACGACGAGCGGCGGCGATGTCCCCCAGCATATTGCCGAGATTGTTATTGGTGAACGGATCGGGGTTGTCTCCACACCCCGGGAAGTCCATGCGGATACTGGCAATGCCTGCCTTCCCGAGTAATGTTGCCATGCTGCGAAAGCCACCGGCCTCGTCACGGGTTCCTCCGTGACCATGCGCCATGATTACCAGGGGTGCCGGATGATCCTTCGCCGACAGGGGAATGACGACCGTGGCAGGCACGTACACATTTCGGGATAAAAAGGCCGTCTCTACTTCGGCTCGATCTGCGTCGGCCAGTGCGGGTTGAACCGCGGCACAAAACCCGAGCAAAAGCCCCAGGCACCATTGGCCTACCCATGCACGACCGAGGGCTTTTCCGGGGGCCATGAACGATCCGCGTCGGTCAGACCCCGCCTGAATTCCGGATGATACGCGTTGATTATCCATTGAGTCGCTCCACAATCTTGGCCTTGATGTAGGCGTGATCCTCCACCAGCGTCGCGAGCCGGTTGTATCGTTCCAGCGTCAGCCCTGACTGCTGGATCGCCGCAATCTGACGGTCTTCGCTGACGCCCTCCTCCGCCAGTGCCCCAACCCGTTGCCAGGCCCGGGCGAACCTGTCCAGCTCATCGTCAGTCGGTACATCGCGCGGTGGCTTATCACCTTTGAGGACCATGTTGATGAACACCTGGTCGTTGTCCCCGGTACCCACCAGGTTTTCCAGCATTTTGCGAACCTTGGGTTCGTTCATGGGTCGGGTACTGACCAGGATGGTTCCATAGTCGCCAATCCTCAGTCCCGATAACTCCCCGCCCAATTCCGGGCGAGGTTTCAGAACGTTCAGGTCGCCGTTTCGGGCACAGTGCAGATACGTCAACCGCGTGCCGATGGGTTTGTCGAACCAGCAACGCCACTTGTCCCAATTCTCCCGCTTGAGGCTGAAGGGCTCATCCAGCGCTTGTCGTACGATACGCAAGGCCGCTTCTTGCTGCGCGGACAAGGTACCCATGACTTCAATATCATCCAGTTCAAGAGGGGCGACTTCGGCTTTGGATATCTCTTCGGGTGTCAGTAGCGGTTCGTCCGCCAAAACCGTCAAAGAAAAAGCTGTCGAAAAGATTATTCCTATCATTTTCATTGTTTTAACTCTCCAATCTGTCAAATTCTTCGGCCTGGAGCTAAAGTCGCTTTGCCACCATGCCCGCGCAGTTTGAAGGCGGAGTCTCGGCAACCGCAGTTCCGCTCCCTGCCGGGGTAAGCCCTGATTATCCTCATTCTATGAAATATAGGTGTTTTAAATCCAAAAAGGGAGAGCACGCGCTTCAGGCGGTATTTCCGCCATCGATCGGGATTGCGGCTCCGGTCATTTGTGCGGCATCAGCCGACGCCAGAAATCGGACCAAAGCAGCTACCTCTTCAGCGCGAGTCACTCGACCCGTCGGGCTGGCGGCGCCGTATTGCTTGAGCGCTTCTTCGTGGCTCAGCCCCGCGTGACCCGCCTCCTGTACCATCATCGGCGTGTCCACATCTCCCGGGCAGACGGCGTTCACACGAATGCCCTCTGCCGCGTGATCGAGCGCCATGGCCCGCGTCAACAAGACCAGGCCGCCCTTGCTGGCACAGTAAGCC
>JAHEFS010000126.1 GCA_024640045.1 Chromatiales bacterium
CCGCTCGACGATACCGGCATGTATGAGAACGAGGTGGCGGTTTCTTTTCCCTTGTGGATGCCCGGTGAGAAAAAGTCACAATCGAGGCTGGCCGAAGCGCTTTCGGCATCCGGAGAGTCCCGGGAAGCTGAATTTCGCTGGCGTGTGAGCGCACAGATCCGCAAATCGCTCTGGAACCTGCTGATCACCAAGCGCCAATGGGAACTGGCCATCGAGCAGGAAAATCGTCTCGCCGAGGTGCTGGAACAGGCAACGATCTTCGCCGAGGCGGGCGACCTGTCACGCGGTGACCGGCTCGCGGTGGTGCAGGAACTGGCGATCTGGAAAGCGGAAACCATGAACCTGGAGGCGGAATACCAGGACAGCATCCGCAATTATCATTCTCTGACCGGCGCCAACGCGGTGCCGAGTGACTACAGCGAAGCGCTCAACCCGCTGCATGAAATCAGCGACGATCATCCGGCATTGCAACAGGCCCGTGACGAAGTGGAAGAACTTTCGGCAGCCGTCGAAGTGGTGCGCAAGGGCAATAGCTTCCGACCGTCCCTGCAGGTGTTCTGGCGCGGAATGCGCCCGGAGGACTATGCGCAACCGGTTAACTCCCTGGGCGTAGGGTTCGAAGTCCCGCTCGGCAGATCACCCAGGCGCGGCCCGGAAGCCGCCCTGGCCAGCGAGGCCCTGGCCAGGGCCGAAGGCAACCTGCTGCGTTTGAAGCGGCAGCTTGATCTCGATCTGCACGAGGCGGAACACCTGTTGTATACCACCCAGCGGCAGTTGGAAAATTCGAAGTTGATGCTCGAGGCTGCCGACGAGCGTTTCAAAATGGATCAGCTGGCCCTGGAACTGGGTGAAATATCCACCCGCGAATGGCTGCGAAGATTGTCCGAATACAAGGACATCCAGCGTTCGCATGAACTGTTACTGCTGCAACAGCATGCAGCGATTGCCGCCCATAACCAGGCTGTTGGAGAATTTTTATGATCTATCGCGCCGCCCTGTCCCTCCTGTTCCTGACGACATCCGCCGCGGCGGCATCACTGGCGGTATCGCCCCAGGAGCGAGACCTGCTTGGCATCACGGTCGAACCGGTCATGTCGCTGGCCGAAGCCGGCACCGGCAGCCTGAGCATGCGCGTCACGTTCTCACCCGATGGGGAATGGGCCATCAAGACACCCTTGCCGGGCATTCTCAGTCGCACTTTTGTTCAGGAAGGCGATCGCGTCCAGGCCGGTGATCCTCTGGTGATCGTGCGCAGCCCTGACTTCGTCGACTTGCAGCGTGACTTCCTCAAATCAAGGGCTGAAGCGCGCCTGGCCGAAGCGGCCTGGAAGCGTGACCAGAAACTCCACGAGGCCGGCTCGATAGCGGAGCGACGCTGGCAGGAAACCCGCTATCAGCATGAATTGGCCACGGCCGAGTACGCCGGATTCAAAGGCCAGTTGCTATTGGCCGGGTATGGCGAAAAAGATCTCGATAAATTATCGGGGGATTCTGTTATATCGCCCGACCTGACCCTGCGGGCGCCGGCCAACGCGATCGTCCTGGAACGCCCCGCCATGCTGGGTGACCAGTTGGACGGCAGTGAATTGCTGGTGCGGCTGGGCGAACCGGACAAGCTGGTACTGGAAGCCATCCTGTCCAAGTCGGCTGCGGCCCACTTGCGCGAAGGAGCACGCATTCGCCTGGCAGACGGCGACTCGCAGGCAGTCATCGTGTTCATCTCCAGTGTACTGGACCCGGTTTCACAAACCGTTCGGGTGCGCGCCATACCGGATAGCTCCGATGGTCTTTCCGCCGGCCAACTCACGTCGTGGACCGTTTTATCCGACCAACCGGTGCTGCTGGTGCCGTCGGCGGCCGTGGTCAAACTCGAAGGTGAAGACGTTGTTTACCTGGAAGTCCCGGGCGGATTCGAACCACGCCGGGTTGAGGTACGCAGCACCACCGGCGGCGCCTGGGTCGTTCTGGATGGATTGGGCCCGCAGGACCGCATCGCAGTCACCGGCACCGTCGTTCTCAAGGGGATGAGCATGGGTATGGGCGGAGGAGACGGCTGATGATGCTGGCCGGCCTGGTCAGGTTTTCCCTGACGCAACGCCTGTTGATGCTGCTGCTGGTGGGATTGCTGATCCCGGCAGGCTGGTGGGCGTTTCGCAGTATCCCGATCGATGCGTTCCCCGACATTTCACCCACCCAGGTCAAGATCATCATGAAGGCCCCGGGCATGACGCCGGAAGAAGTGGAATCGCGCATCACCCGGATTATCGAAGTCGAGCTGCTGGGGGTCCAGCGGCAAACCATGCTGCGCTCGATCGCCAAGTATGCACTGACCGACATCACGGTGGATTTTGAAGAAGGCACGGACATCTACTGGGCGCGCCAGCAGGTGTCCGAGCGTCTGACCGCGGTGCAGGACGCCCTGCCCCCCGGCATCAGTGGCGGACTGGCGCCGATGAGCACGCCGCTGGGCGAAATGTATATGTTTACGGTGGACAGCCCGGAATTGTCACTGAGTGAACGGCGCTACCTGCTCGACTGGGTGATCCGCCCCGCATTGAGGACCGTGCCCGGAGTTGCCGATGTCAACGCGCTCGGCGGGCTGGTCAAGAGTTACAGCATTGCACCCCGGCCCGATGCGATGCTGGCCCTGGGTGTCACCACCGAAGATATCGCCCACGCGATCGAAATGAACAACCAGAACGACGGCGCCGGCCGTTTGCGCCGCGGCGAAGAGTCCCTGCTGGTCCGTTCGGAAGGGGCACTGGTCGGCATCGAATCGATTGAGCTGACGCCTGTGGCCCACCGGGATGGCAAGCTGATTACCATCGGCATGGTAGCCGATGTCTCACTGGGCGCGTTGGAGCGTTACGGTGCAGTCACCGGATCCGGCACTGCAGCGGGAGGAGAAGCCGCTGCGCCGGAGGAGGTCGTGGAAGGGCTGGTGGTCAGCCTGCGGGGCGCCAATTCGCGCGATGTGATTACCGGCATCGAGCAAAAATTGGCGGAAATCAGGACCAGCCTGCCGGACCATGTCTCGATAAGCGTATTTTACGATCGCAGCAAGCTGGTCAACCGCGCTGTCGCAACGGTATCCAAGGCTTTGATCGAGGCGGTGGTGCTGGTGCTGATCCTGCTTGGGCTGTTCCTCGGAAATCTCCGCTCAGCCTTCACCGTCGCCCTGATTCTACCCCTGTCGGCGCTGTCGACTTTCATTGCCATGCGGGCCACCGGCCTGTCAGCCAACCTGATGAGCCTGGGTGGACTGGCTATCGCCATCGGCCTGCTGGTCGATGCGGCCGTGGTGGTGGTCGAGAACATCGTCACCCGCATGGCGCAATCCGACGAAGGTAAATTACCCCGTCTGCATATTATTTACCGGGCGGTGAAAGACGTGGCGGTGCCGGTCACTTCGGGTATCGTGATCATCATCCTGGTATTCCTGCCACTACTCTCGTTACAGGGCCTGGAAGGAAAACTTTTCCGTCCGGTGGCCTTGACCATTGTCTATGCGCTGGCCGGTTCACTGATTCTGTCGCTGACGGTCATCCCGGTGCTGGCTTCGTTTCTCATTTCATCCGGCCAGCATGGTGAGCCCTGGCTGCCCAGAAAGCTGGGCGAGGTTTACCGCCCCCTGCTGGACAAGGCCCTGGCCCACGAGCGCATTGTCATCGCCATTGCGGCGGGCCTGCTGCTGGTCGCCCTGGCGACTTTTCCCTTCATTGGCAAAACCTTCATGCCGACCATGGATGAAGGCGACCTGATCGTGCAGTTGGAAAAGCTGCCGTCGATCAACCTGGAAACCTCGATTCGCCTTGACCAGGCAGTGGAAAGGGCTCTGCTGGCCGAGGTGCCCGAGATCAAGCGGATCGTCGCCCGAACCGGCTCGGACGAGTTGGGTATGGATCCGATGAGCCTGAACGAGACGGATGTATTCCTGGAACTGCAACCGGTTGACTCCTGGCGCATGGACACCAAGGACGAACTGGAAAACGCCATTCGCGAAGTTTTACAGCAGTTCAAGGGGATCAACTACGGATTTACCCAACCGATCGATATGCGCGTGTCGGAGATGCTTACCGGCTCGCGCGGTGATCTCGCGGTGAAGATCTTCGGCGAAGATCTCGACACGCTGAACAGACTCGCAGGCGAAATCGCCGGCGTGCTGGAAAAAATCGAGGGCAGCACCGACGTACTCACCGGTGTCAATGAGGGCATGCAATACATCGTCCTGAAACCCAACAGGGAAATGATCGGACGCTATGGTGTCAGCACCCAGCAGGTGTTGGACCACGTCAGAGTGCTGGTAGAGGGTTTGCCTGCCGGAACCGTGATCGAGGGTTCAGCCCGCGTTCCGATCGTGTTGCGCTATTCGCAGGAAGATGGCGATCCACTGGACAAATTCGGTACAGCCTTGCTCAACCTTCCCGATGGCGGCCATGTGCCGCTGGCCACGTTGGTAGCCGCTCAGCGGGTGGAAGGCCCGGTCTCTGTGAAACGCGAACAGGGCCGCAGATTCGTCGTTGTGATGTCGAATGTACACAATCGCGACCTGGTCGGTTTCGTCGAAGAGGCCCAGCAGCAAATCGCAACCGGGGTCGACTTGCCCGGCGGCGTCTACCTGGAATGGGGCGGGGAATTCGAAAACCAGCAGCGTGCCGCCATGCGCCTGATGATGGTGGTGCCGGTGGCCGTGGTGCTGATCTTCCTGCTGCTGTTCTCCACCTTCCGCTCGGTTACCCAGGCCGGGCTGGTTCTGGCCAATGTCCCGCTGGCACTGATCGGCGGTGTGCTGGCGCTGGCCATATCGGGGGAATACATGTCCGTCCCGGCATCGGTCGGTTTCATTGCGCTGATGGGTATCGCGGTATTGAACGGGGTCGTCATGGTGAGTTACTTCAACCAGCTCAGGAACCGCGGTTTGCCGGTGGACCAGGTCATCCGGATGGGGTCTGAGCGAAGATTGCGCCCCGTCATGATGACCGCATCCATCGCTGCGCTCGGACTGGTGCCGTTGCTCTTCATGACCGGACCCGGATCGGAAATACAAAAGCCGCTGGCAGTCGTGGTCATCGGCGGCCTGGTCACCAGCACCGCACTGACGCTGTTTATCCTGCCGGTGCTGTACCGGCGATTTGCGAGGTTTGAAAACTCATGAGCCAGGAATTCCTTCTGAGACTGAACATCCCGCCCGGCCTGGAGGAGGAGTTCGTAGATGAGCTGTTGTCCTCCGAGGTGATCAGGGGTTACCAGTCCTACAGCACCAGCGGGCACGGACAAGTCGGCGCGATGTCCATCGCCGAGCAGGTGGCTGGCCGCCGCAACCGCATTCAGTTCGAAATCGCGCTGGAGGCGGATGCGGTCGAGCCTTTATTACAGCAATTAAAAACGGCCTTCCCAACACCGGATATCATCTACTGGCTGATGCCGATTGCCGAATCGGGGCGCTTTTCCTAAGCGAGAGGCCGCCATACGGGTGATTTTTTTGGAATGCCTCCTACAGCCAGGTTTCAATTCAATCCGGACCCCTTGACCGAAAATCCTGTTTTCCGCCTGCGATCGAAACGCTATGCTGGGGCCTGAGTGAAATCGAGAACTTAAGATGAATTACCTGGCAAATCGTTTATGCGGTGCCTGCCTGCCGGTCCTGATGGCGCTATCACCCGTTTCGTATGCAGAAAATGGCTCTCACGGGGCAGACCATCACATGCACATCCGCTCACAAAATGCGTCCGACGTCTGGGCGGCGCTGTGCGAGTCCATGCCGCAGGCCTGTGGGCCGGACTATGCTGGCCCTCCCGCGCCACTCGATGTCGACGATGTGATCGCCGTCCTCGATGAAGCCGGCCTGGAAAAAGGGGTTGTGCTCTCACTGGCCTATTTCTATGGCTTCCCCGAACTGAGTGGAAGCGACTACGACAATCCGGACTACGTGCGAGAGGAAAACCGCTTCGTGGCTGAACAGATAGCTCGTTATCCGGACCGCCTGGCGGGTTTCTTTAGCGTGAACCCCTCGCAGCCTTATGCACTGGAAGAAGTCGGTTACTGGGCTGAAGCAGGCGGACTTGCGGGGCTCAAGTTACACCTGGCAAATTCCAACCTTGATTTTCACGATCCGGACCAGGTTGTCCAATTACAGAAGGTATTGGCGCTGTTAGCCGAGCACCAACTCCCCCTGGTTGTGCACTTGCGGAATCGCAACCCGGAGTATGGCGCCTTCGAAGCCAACACCTTCATCAATGCAGTGGCCGAGTCTGCGCCCGGCCTCACCCTGCACATTGCACACATGGCGGGATGGGGTGGCTACGATGAGGGAACGGATGCCGCGCTGGGCGCCTTTATTCAGGCCTTCGAGGATGGCCGGCTGGATCGCGACCGGGTTTACTTCGACTTGGCTGCCGTCGTCATGGCCGCTCTACCGGACGAAGCGCTCGCCCCGCTGCCGGCCAGAATGCGTCAGATCGGAATGGACCATATTCTGTTCGCCACCGACTGGGATGCCATGGAAGCACCGAAAGAATACATCCAGGCGCTCAAGTCCAGGCTGGATCTGACGGAGGCGGAGTGGGAAGTCCTGCTGGCGAACCAGGCGCCGTATCTGGAGTAAAGGGTCAAAGTCTAAAAAAAACCCCGCGTCAGTCGCCCGTCGCGGGGTTTTCATTTCCGGTTGCTTCGAATGGAAGCAAGGTCCGTTTCGAAGGGGTCAGAGTAAGCAACTTACTCCGACCCCGGTTTTACTCAGCTGAAGCGGCGGAAGCCCACCAGGCCAACACCCAGCGTCAGCAGGATCATGATCATCATGCCCCACTGGTTCAGCGTCGGGATACCCTCGAAGAAGGCCGTGTTGGTGAAGGTACAGCTGGCCGTACCGTCATTGCCCAGGTAGCCCGTCGGGTACACCGTCACTTCGTTGCCGCAGTCGTTCTCGGATACGAAGGTCGAGTCGTACAGGTCTTCTTCCAGGCTGATCACCGTGCCCTCGAAGCTGGTCGCTACCGACAGCGTCTTGGTCTCCGTATCATAGCCCTTGTCGAACGTCACCTTGCGGCACCAGGAGTTGCCGCGGCACTCATGGCTGCCTTCCACTTCGGCCGTGCTGATCAGCTCGATCCGTGCTTCCAGATCCAGCAAATTACCGCCCGCTCCTTCAATGATCCATTCCTTGGTGATATCAAGCTCACCCGGGTTCGGATAGTTGCGGATCGTGCAGTAGTTGATGCTGTCATAGGCGCCACTGGAATCGACGTCCTCGAAATGGCATGGGCCGGTTCCGAAGTTGTCCAGCGTTGACCGCTCACCGTCGGTGCACTCCTGGTCCGGATTGTTGACCGAACCGCACACGTAGCTGGCGGTATAACCACCCACCGGCTCTTCGTACACCGTGCAGTCCATCTGGCCCGGCGCGAACTTGGTCACCACGAAGTTCACCTCGAAGGTGCCGCGGTCGAAATCACCCGTGTCCGGAATCACTGTCAACTGCTGCTCGGTCGGCAGACCGTTGTTGCAGTCCATGTGGAAGGTCACCGGCGTGACGTCGTT
>JAHEFS010000127.1 GCA_024640045.1 Chromatiales bacterium
CCGCAGCCTGCGCGCGTGACTTGTTGAAGCGCTCGACCAGCCATGCAACGGCCGGTTCCATCAGGCCGAGCGCGGACGTCCAGGCGGCGAACGACAGGAGAATGAAGAACAGCGTCGAGAAGAATGCGCCACCGGGCATCTGGCCGAGTGCCAGCGGCAGTGTCTGGAAAACCAGGCCCGGCCCGTCCGCAGGATCGAGGCCGTTCGCAAAAACCAGCGGGAAAATCACGAGACCGGCAAGGATCGCGATCAGCGTATCGGCCGTTACTACCGCACCGGAGGCGCCTATGATGGACGTTTCCTCCGGCAGGTAGGCACCGTAAGCCATGATGGCTCCCATGCCGATCGACAAGGTGAAAAACGCCTGGCCCATCGCGGCCAGCACACTGTTCCACGTCAGCTTGCTGAAGTCCGGCGAGAACATGAAGGCGAGGCCTTCGCCGAAATGCCCGGATGTCAACGAATAGCCCAGCAGCACGACCATAAGCAGCAGCAGCGCGGGAACCATGAAGCGAACGGCCTGCTCGAGCCCGCGTTCGACGCCGCGCATCACGACAAAAATCGTCAACGCCATAAACAGGGTGTGGCAGAACGCAACGGCGCGCCAGTCGCCGACGAAACCGTCAAACTGCGCGCCGACGACCGCCGCGTCGGCGCCGGTGAATACGCCCATCGCGCTCTTGACAATATAGGCGAGTGTCCAGCCCGCAATGACGCTGTAATAGGACAGAATCAAAATGCCGGCGATCACGCCCATGCCGCCGACCCACTGCCAGCGCCGGGAGCTGCCCTCCTCTTCGCCGAGCAGCGCCATCGTCGCCACCGGATTGCGGCGGCCGCGCCGGCCGATCAGGATCTCGGACATCATCACGGGCATGCCCACCAGCACGACGCAAAACAGGTACACGATGACGAACGCGCCGCCGCCGTTCTGGCCCGCCACATAGGGGAATTTCCAGATATTACCGAGACCGACGGCCGAGCCGGTGACGGCCAGAACGAAAGCCATCCGCGATGACCAGTGCCCGTGAAGTGACTTGCGCTTGCCGGGTTCTGCGGCCTGGTTGCTCAGCATTCTCGCTCTCTCCGGGCGATGGAAGGCGCGATTCTCATACAATTTGGAAAGGGTGACAACACGCCCGGCGCCACGAGCGAATCGTGCGCTCGACTGTGAAGCCGGCAGAATTCCGTATAATCGCGTCCCCTGCCACCTTCCGGCAGGAGCAGGATCATGAGCAAACGAAAGCCGGACAACAGCAACATCATCGCCGCCAACCGCAAGGCCCGGCACGACTATTTTATCGAGGACCGGGTGGAGGCAGGCGTGTCGCTCGAGGGCTGGGAAGTCAAGAGCCTGCGGGACGGCCGTGCGCAACTCACGGAGAGTTACGTGACAATCATGAATGGCGAAGCATTCCTGGTCGGCGCGCATTTCTCACCGCTTTTGTCCGCATCGACGCACGTCCAGGCGGACCCGACCCGCAGCAGGAAACTGTTGCTGCACCGGGGCGAACTCGACCGCCTGATCGGGGCGGTCGAACGCAAGGGCTACGCGCTCGTACCGCTCGACCTGCACTGGCGCAAAGGCCGCGTGAAACTCGAGGTCGGCCTGGCCCGCGGCAAGAAACAACACGACAAACGCGCCGCCAACAAGGAGCGGGACTGGGCACGGCAGAAGGAAAGAATCCTAAAACATTAATTGTTTCAACTAATTGTAAATTATTTTTAATGTTAATTCTGTATTCGGCCGTCTGGAATAATGTGGGCCAATGCGTTGTAAATCCTGTGTTTGCCCATACACTACACAGTCACGGGGGTGACCTGGCTTCGACGCGGGTCGCGAAACTCCGGGTGCATGCCGAGGGACAGAGTACCTCGTAAATCCAACTGTAAAACTTATAGTTGCCAACGACGACAACTACGCTTTAGCTGCTTAAAAACCAGCTCTAAGCCTTCCGCCCGGATCGTGCCTGTGCGTCCGGATCACGGGAGTCACCGACACAGGACCGCGGTGCGGGCCTGTTCAGTGTCCAATCCGTTAAATCCTTACTGAACTGGCTGTAAGTTTTCCCTGCCCGTCGGGTAGCTCACAGCGAGATTAAAGACGGAATAAGCATGTAGAGCTCGTAGCGTAGGGCTTGCGGACGTGGGTTCGATTCCCACCACCTCCACCAATTAGTGCGGTAGATCAATAGGTTATGAACGACCTATTGGTCCACCTCACATCCCTACCAACAAAACGCAGGACGATTCTGACGGGACCGCGCTAGAAACAAGGCGTCTCGCTATCGTAAATCAGCTACTTCCCTGGGCATCGGTAGCATTTCACCGCTGGCTTCCCAACGAGCAATATTGGCCTTTTGCTCGCTCAAGCGGTTGGCAACGGTTCGAAGGATTGATTGGTAGCGGGGTTCGTCCGCAAGCACGCCTAATCCGTGCCTCATGTCTTGCTGCAATAATGACGTAGCACCTCCGCGATTCACCCAGTCCTCAAGAATTGTAATCGCGGCATCCGATTGCCCTGAAAACGCATAGAACGACGCGTCTTGGATGGCAGAGTCGTGGTAGATCACTTCCGGATTGGCTTTGACGATTGCTAACATTTTGTCTATCAGTGCCTGTGCTTTTTCCTGCTCTCCCAGGGCCTGGTAGGCCTTAATAGCCGCTATGCCATAGTAGAAATTCGTATTGGTCTTGTTGCCACTGAACCCTTCAGCAAATTCCCTGTATCGCTCTATCGCATCTTCAGGCCGATCCTCCTCGGTATCGACGCCTCCCAGGTAAAAAATGCCGAGCCAATACAGCGCTTCGTTGGGAACCGGGCGCTCAAATTCCTCGCGTGCGGCTTCGAAATTGCGTTGAGCGATAAAAGCCCAACCGCGATAGACACGTGCTGCTTCAGGATTAGGGATCAATCTCGCAATGTTGTTCATCCATAGTGCGGTGTTGTCATAGTCTGCCAACCTCCAATGCATAATGGCATTCACGATCGAATTCGTGGGGTGGTTAGGATCCAGCTCATAGGCCTTGCGCAGGACACTGATCCCTTTGTCGTGGCGGAATTCGAAGTCAGAATAGAGCGTCGCCAGACGGCGATAAGCAATCGCCGAGTCCGGTTGCTCGGCAACGACGTCTTCCATCATTTGAATGCCTTCGCTTTCCAGACCGACGGTTGTTATGGCGTAGGACAATCGGATCTTGACCTCAATGTTCCGAGGATCGAGTTCAATGGCTCTCCTGTACAGCTTGATTGCCGACTCAGGGTCGGACTTTACAAACTCAACGATCGTGGCGTAACTCGCCAATGTATCCGCGTTATTGGGGCCCAGCGCCATTGCCTGCTCATAGGCCTGAAAGGCCTTATCGGTATCTCCAGCGTGCCAATACCAGAGCCCCAGCGCGGTGAAAGCCTCGCTTGATTGGGGGTCCAGCAGTATCGCCTGGTCAATCAATGGCCTGCTCTTCTCAAGCTGGGCTTCATTTGGCATGCCGGTCATACCAACCTGTGCAAGTACTGCCGATGCCTGTTTGCTGTAGGCCAGAGCAAAATCAGGATCGAAACGTATGGCTTCCTGATAGGCCAATATCGCTTGTCCAACGCTCTCCGACGTCAACTGCCTATAGAGCTGATTACCCAGGAAGTACGCATCAAGCGCCTGCAGATTCGCAGTGGGCAGTTTTTCAAGCTGCCTTCGCTCATCATCGGTCAGAAATGCTTGCAGCGCGCCTGCCACAGCCTCGGTAATCTCTGCCTGGACAACAAACACATTGGTGGCGGTTAGCTCTCGCGTATAAGTTTGTGCCCACAAATTTGCATCCGTAGCAGCATCAACCAACTGCAGGTTAATGCGAACCTGGTCGCCAGACCGCTGAACACCGCCTTCGAGAATCGTGCTGACGCTGAGTTCTTCTGCGATGCTCCTCAAGCTCTTGTTGGTATTCCTGTACGTCATCACCGAGGAACGGGAGATGGTCTTGATGTCCTGAATATTGGAAATTCGTGTCAGCAAGTCGTCGTGAATGCCATCAGCGAAAAACTGGTTTGACGAATCTGCGCTTAGGTTGGCGAAGGGCATCACGGCGATGGACCTGTCACCAAACGAATCGTTCAGGGCTGCGGAACGGCCTTGCTCGTGGGCAGATTCGGCGATCTGAACATCCTCAACCGGATCCAGCACGAACTTGTCGAATGCGAAGTAACCAAGCGCCAATGCCAGCACCACCATGATCACGCGATCCAGCTTCTTGCCGCTGTTCGGTGTCAGCAATCCGGCTGTATCGATGTCGCTTTCTTTCTTCAGACCGTCCGGGGTCAATTCGAATACCCAGGCGAGGATCATCGACGGAACCAGACCAATCGCCAGCACGATAACCACGATTCGCGCCGGCGTGGCACCAAAGCCGAACAGCGGGAAGATCGTTTCAGCCACCTGGATCAACAACCACGCCACTACCACGTAGGCAGCACCTACACGGAATACATTTCGACGTTTCAGCTCATTGAAAAGTAGCAACGGAGGGTCTCTCGCCGGCTGTTGTTGCATTCAACCTTAATGGATTGGTCGACAATAATCAGAAAACTATTGGAAATCCGGAATTGGGTTATGACCTGGTGAGCTGCACGACACTTCCGAGAGCAGAATCAAATAGACATCAGGGAGCTACGCCACTCTCACTTGCCGGAAACGCACTTTCGAGGACGTGTGTCCACACTGAGCTGTCGTCTAAAAGCTGGTTCCAATTTTTTCGCACTCGGTCCACCAAAATACCCGGCCCTGCCAAATGGCAGGGCCGACTAATTTGAAAGACCTGGAAGGGCATCCTGGCCCGGGGCTGCGTCGTCCGGTCACCAATCGGTTTCCACAGCTTCCGGCGCGGCCGGGAGACCCTTCAGTGATTGATCGGCATCGGTCCCAGCGTGGACGGCGCCAGGTTGGGGCCGAAGTAGTAAAGCATCAGCCTCCCAGCGCCGGCCGGCAGGTCCTGGACCGGTATCGAAAAGGTGCCCGAAGCGTTGGTTAATGCGTGGCCGCTGTAGGTCACCCCGTCCGCATCGCTCACCACCACGGCATCCACCTGCTGGTTCGAGGGCCAGTCGCCGCGCAGTTCGCCGGTGACCATGGCCACCGGGACTCCGGTGGCGTTCTCGTTTTCCTGCACCGCGCGGAACACCAGCTCCGAGGCCTTGGTTGGGGTAACCGTCACCGTGATCCCGCCGAAAGGCAGCACGTAGTCGAAGGTGCGGATGAAGGCGTGGACATTGAACCTGTAGTGGCAATCGCGCCGGTCGGGGTGCAAGGGCGGGATCACTGTTTCGTCCACGTACAGACGCCCACGCACCGTGCGCTCCTCGTCCGGGGCCAGTTCCATCCAGTCGTATTCCAATTCCAGCTTCATGCCGGGTGGCAGGCCGCTGGCACGCAGTTCCACTTCGATCGGCACGTCGAAATCGCTGTTGACCGTGAACTCGAAGTCGGTCGGCGCGTACGGGCTGCCGGCCACCGGATGGAAGTCGTTCACGTTTTCCTGGGCCTGGTTGTTGGTCAGGTCGAGCTCACCCAGGGCGGAGTTGTGAGTGAGGATGCGTGCGCGCAGGCAGGTGTGGCCCTTGCTCGTCGGCTTCCAGTCGAAGGCAAAGTCGGCGAAGCTTCCTGCCGGAATGTCCTGCGGCGCGGAGTCGTCGGGAAAGTCCTCGAATGTGCCGTCCTGGCCCATGCCCATGGGCTCGTTAACCGCCATGCGGATGACCACATCCTCGGCCAGGATGGTGCCCTCGTTGTGTACCCGGACCCGGACCTTGTTGGTGACCGAACCGTCCGGGTGCCAATGGGTATCGTCGCCGTTGCCCACCGGCGGGTCCATGGCGGAGTAGTCCTCTTCGCCGTCGCCCGGCCAGTCGATCCAGATGTCCGGCGTGCCGTAGACGTCGGGCGAGTGCCAGGGGCGGATGCGCAGATCCAGGTAATCGCCCGGACCGCGTTCCACTTCCACTTTCAGCGCTTGGGGCCGCCCGCCCGGGCCCGCCTCGGTGCCCACCACGCGCACCTCGATGCCCGCGTAGGCCGGGAACGAGGTCGATGGATCGAACGTTTCGCTGTCGCGCACACCGCGCGCGTAGGCCGTCACGCTGCCCCCGGGGTCGACGCCGTGCGGATTCAGTGTGGTGACGGCGGAGCGGTACAGGTGATCAGAGCCCGGTTTGACCGTGTCGGTGATCAGCAGGCCTCCCTCGTTGCCGCCGGCGATCGGCGGAACCCGTCCCTCGAGGTCGCCCGGCAGGTTCTGCGAGTAGTTCGCGCCCTGTTGGCGGTTCTCCAGCAGGAGCCAGTGCTCGGGCGAAAGCTCGATGCGTGCCAACTGCCGGCGCGGGAAGTCGCCGCCGCCGACCCCGGCGTAGTCGGACGCGGGGTATTCCAGCGGGATCAGCGTCATGCGCTCGGTGGTGGTGCCACCACCCGGCGGCTTGCCGATGTCCACCACCTCGCCGGGCGGCAGCCACTCGGCGTTGTACTTGTGCCAGCCGTCGGCATGATTGCCGCCCGGATGGCTGTGCATCATGGACCAGTAGCGCAGGTAGTCGAAGGTGCGGTCGAACTGAGCGTCGTGATAGTCCTTGGAGTAGATGTCCCACATGCCCAGGTTGTGCCCCAGTTCGTGCGCCCAGGTCTGCCAGCCTTCCGCCCCGGTGCCGATCTGCAGGGCAGCATTCAACTGCTTCTCGTACACATAAGCACCCACGCCTGGGACGGAGAGGTCGTAGGGCCCGCCACCGGCCCCGGCGCGACGCCCCGGGATGCCGGTCATCGAGTCGATGAACAGCACCAGGTAGGAGTCCTTGTTGCCCAGCTCGCTTGCCACCAGCGCGTCGAGCTGCGCCTCGTTGGTGGCGGTGACGGCGATGCCGTTGGCGGCCGCTTCGGCGGCGATGTGCAGGGACAGCGCCTCGGCCACGATCTTGCTGCGGTCGCCGCGGACGGTGTTGGTGCCGTTTTCGGTCACCACGCCGTCCACCCGCACCGGGCCGTCCAGGCCCACGGCGCCGTGCCCGTTCCCGCCCACCACCCGCACGGCGGCGTTGTCGCCGTTGCGGGTGTTTACTATCCGCAGCCCCAGGCGGTTAGCGCCGGCGTTGAAGGATTCCACCCAGTTGAACTCGGAATTCAGCGTCGGCAGCAACAGGTTGGCGAGGTCCGTGGTGTCAGCCACCGCCCCGGCGGGAAGCGTGAAGGCATAGCGGCGAGTCCTGAAATTCTTGTCCCGGACTTCGAGCGTGACCATCTCAGTGCCGGCCAGGTTAACCGGGAAGGTGATCGGCAACCCCCGCAATGAGGCCTGTGCACCGCCGTTTTCGCCCGGCGATTCCTCGGGGCCGCGCAGGCCGAGATCAGCCAGGCCGGTGCCGGTCTTCACGCGCAGGAAGGAGCCTTCCTTCACCTTCTTGTCGGTGAGCTGAAGGTGCAATTCGCCCCCGTTGTCGGAGCAGTCCACCCAGGTACTGGG
>JAHEFS010000128.1 GCA_024640045.1 Chromatiales bacterium
ACGATACCGGCGATACCCGGCATGGTCAGGGTGGCGCCCAGCATGGACAACAGCGAGACCAGCAGCACCAGGTTGGCGAACAGCGCCAGGTCGGCCACCAGGCCGAACAGGCGGTAATAGGTCGCCATGAACACCAGCACCAGCACAAATCCGATCATCACGGACTTGAACCCCTGGTCGATGTTGTCCTGACCCATGCTCGGGCCGACGGTGCGTTCTTCGACGATCTCCATCGGGGCCGCCAGGGCGCCTGCCCGCAACAACAGCGCCAACTGGGTCGCCTCGCCGATAGAATCCAGTCCGGTGGTCTGGAAGCGTTTGCCGAAGGGCTCACGCACCACGGCCACGCTGATCACTTCTTCGACTTTCTTGCCGCCCGGCTTTTGCTCGATGTACACAACGGCCATGCGGTTACCGACATTGTCACGGGTAAAGTCCAGCATGCGGCCGGCGCCGACGCCGTCCAGGGTCACATCCACTTTGGGCTGGCCGGTCTGCTGGTCAAAACCACCCGAGGCACCGATCAACTGGTCGCCCGAGACGATCAGGCGTTTCTTCAACAGGATCGGATTGCCCTGTTGGTCGTTGTACAACCGCGATTCCGGCGGCACACGACCTGTCTGGGAGGCCGTGAACGGGTCATTCGCCTCGTCCACCGCCCGGTATTCCAGGGTAGCGGTGGCGCCGATGATTTTCTTGGCCTCCACTGTGTCCTGCACACCCGGCAACTGCACGACCACGCGGTCTGCGCCCTGCTGCTGGATCACCGGCTCGGCCACACCCAGCTCGTTAACCCGGTTGCGCAGGGTGGTGATATTCTGTTTCAGCGCGGTCTGCTGCAGCTCCAGTAGCTGCTGTTCCTGCACCCTGGCCGAGATACCGAAAGTTTCACCCGGCGGCATTTCGTTCAGGTCCAGTCCCTGCAGACTCTGATCCTTGCGCAGGATGTTCATGGCCTGGTCGCGGTCTTCAGCCGAACGTAGCAGCATCACCATGCCATTACCCTCGCGACGCACCGAAACGTAGCGCACCCGCTCATCGCGCAGCGCCGCGCGGATATCATCCACGAAGCGGTCGAGTTGCTGGCTGCGTGCGGTATCCATATCCACCTGCATCAGGAAGTGCACACCACCCTGCAGGTCGAGGCCGAGCGTCATCGGCTTGCCGCCCACCATTCTGAGGGCATCAGGCGTGGCGTGCGCCAGGTTCAGTGCAACCACGTATTGATCGCCAAGCCCCTCTTTCAGAGCATCGGCCGCCTTGATCTGGTCTTCGGCGCTGCGGAAACGATACAACAGCTTGTTGCCGACCCGCTCGTTGCTCTTGTACGACAACTGCTCGTCCGTCAGGACGTTGTCGATATTGGCCGTCAGCTCAGCCGGCAGCGCAAACCCGCGGGCCGAGGTGACCTGCAGAGCCGGGTCTTCACCGTAAAGATTGGGCAAGGCATATAGGAGCCCAATCGCGACAATCAGCGTGATCAGGACGTACTTCCAGGCCGGGTACTGGTTCATGTTTCAATCTCGGGTAAGGTCCAGCAGCTATCAGGCGGACTTGATGGTGCCCTTGGGCATGACGGAGGCAACAGCGTGACGCTGCAACTTGATTTCGACGTTTTCGGACACCTGCACCGTCACGAAGGACTCGCCGACGTTGGTGATTTTGCCCAGCAGGCCGCCGTTGGTGACCACTTCGTCACCCTTGGCCAGTGCAGAGACCAGCTGGCGGTGTTCCTTGGCCCGCTTCATTTGCGGCCGGATCAACATGAAGTAAAAGACGATAAAGATCAGGATGAGGGGCAGGAAGCCCATCAGGCCGCCTTGCGGCGCCGCGTCTTGTGCGTAGGCGCTGGAGATCAGGAAGTCCATGGTTTGCCTCTTGGATTCGATTATCAGACTTGTTGGTTAAAGGCTTAATTGGGGCCTTGGAATTGCAATTCAAATGGCCGCCGACCCAAACGGCGCATTATACCGTATGGATGGCCCGTAGATAGAGGGGAGAGGGGAGAGGGGAGACGGGAGCGACCCAACAGGGTGCGCATCGCTCGCCGGTACGCGCTTTTACTTCCCCAACCCGGCCAGGAAGTCGCGGGACCAGGCCTCGAATTCATCCGCTTCGATGGCAGTCCGGATACCGGTCATCAGTTCCTGGTAGAACCACAGGTTGTGCACCGTGGCCAGGTGCGGGCCCAGCATTTCGTTGCAGCGGTCCAGATGGTTGAGATAAGCCCGTGAATAATTCTGGCAGGTATAACAACCGCAATCCGCGTCGATCGGGCCCGTGTCAGTCCGGAACCGTGAATTGCGAATCTTGATCACGCCGCGGCGGGTGAACAGATAACCGTTGCGGGCGTTGCGGGTCGGCATCACGCAGTCGAACATGTCCACGCCGCGGGCAGCCGCCGCGATGATGTCCTCAGGCCGCCCTACCCCCATCAAATACCGCGGTCGGTCAGCGGGCAGGTGCGGCAAGGTAAAGTCCAGCACCTTCTCGCGTTCTTCTTCCGGTTCACCCACCGAAAGTCCACCGATGGCGTAACCGTCGAAGCCCACATCCACCAGCGCGGCGCATGAAGCCTGGCGCAAGTCCTCGAAAATGCCGCCCTGGACGATACCGAACAAAGCGGATGGATTGTCACCGTGGGCAGTTTTGGAACGCGCCGCCCAGCGCATGGAGAGCGCCATCGAGGCTTCCGCCTGGTCGTGGGTGGCAGGGTAAGGCGTACACTCGTCAAAGCACATGACGATGTCCGAACCCAGGGAGCGCTGAACCGCCATCGACTCCTCTGGTCCCATGAAGATCTTGTCCCCGTTGACCGGTGAAGCGAAGGTCACACCCTGCTCGGTAATCTTGCGCAAGTCCGCCAGGCTCCACACCTGGAAGCCACCCGAGTCGGTCAGGATGGGACCGTCCCAATGCATGAAACCGTGCAAACCGCCATGAGCCTCGATCACCTCGGTACCAGGTCGCAGCATCAGGTGAAAGGTGTTGCCCAGGATAATCTGGGCGCCCGTTGCCCGGACCTCCTCCGGCCGCATGGCCTTGACCGAACCGTAGGTACCCACGGGCATGAAGGCCGGTGTCTCCACCGGACCCCGCTGAAACTGCAGGCGGCCGCGCCGGGCCTGGCCCGATTGGGCAAGTAACGCGAAATCCATCGATCAGACCGTGGCGGCGACCATCACGCGCTTGCCATGGCGCAATTGCTCGTAGGCATCGGGTGGTGGTGGCAGCACGCTCGGATCCGAGAAGCCAACCCGGTCCAGCACCCACATCAGGCCGTCCAGGCTGGGCACCAGGCAAATACCGGTGATGCTGGCTTCGGGGCCATGGGTTTCGCCGGTCTCGTCGATCAATCCAAAGGTGCCCTTCAACGGGCGCACGAACTCATAACTGCCAAAATCCACCTGGCCGGTAATGCCAGGGACGATCTGGGTCTCGATCAGGCAGGTATCGCGACACAGGGCTCGACAGGTGCGCAGGGCACCGATCGGGTTTTCCAGGTGGTAGAGCAGACCCAGCATCAGCACGACATCGAACTGACCCAGGGATTGCGCGTCCAGGCTGTGTATGTCGGCCTGGCGGAAGGATACCTGGTCCAGGCCATACAGTTCCGCGATCATGCTGCTGTCTTCAACGTGGCTGGCGCGGGCATCGATACCGATCACCTCTCCGAAGCCCAGTTGGGCCATCTTCACCGAGAAAAAACCCTGGTGCGAAGCCAGGTCGAGCACCCTGAGACCTGAATAATCACCCTGGAAACGGTTCTGAATACTCCTTCTGAGCATCTCCCAACGCGTATTGTGGATCGAATCGAGCTCACCTCGATGATAGGTGCGCGTGCGCTCACCATCGGGCAATTCGTAAGAGTAAAACCACTCGCGGGCATCGATTTTTTCGAGCAGGTCGGACATTGCGTTTTCCTTACAGCACTGGGACGGCAGCACGCGGCCGGCTGCGTATTTTGACACCCCGCCTGCCCGATTGCACGGCTACCCGGCAGCCAGAGTCCATACCTCAGAGAATCAACATGGCATCGCCATAGCTGAAGAAGCGGTATCGGGCTGCCACCGCGTGTCGGTACGCCGCCATTACGTGTTCCCGCCCGGCGAAAGCCGAAACCAGCATCAGCAGGGTCGATGCGGGCAGGTGAAAATTGGTGATCATGCCGTCAACAACACGGAACCTGTAGCCGGGGTAAATGAACAGGCGGCTGTCCCCGGAAAAGGGCTGTAAGTCTCCGGCAGCGGCCGCCGTCTCCAGGCTACGAACGGCGGTGGTGCCGACCGCGATCACGCGCCCCCCTCGAGCGCGTGCCGCCTGGATGTCTGCACAGGCCTGCTCGCTTACCTCGAGATACTCGGCGTGCATGCGGTGGTCTTCGATGTTTTCCGCGCGTACCGGCTGAAAGGTGCCCGCCCCCACATGCAGGGTTACCTGGGTGAAGCTCAGGCCCATGGCCTGCAGTTGATCGAGTAACCCCTCATCGAAATGCAATCCGGCGGTCGGGGCCGCCACAGCGCCCGGAGCTCGCGCATAGACCGTCTGGTAGCGCTCCTGGTCTGCCAGTTCGTCTTCACGCTGGATGTAGGGCGGCAGCGGCATATGACCCAGGCGTTGCAACAGGTCCGTCAGCGAATCTGCTGGTGGTTCCACCCGCAGGCAGAAAAAAGAGCCCTGCCGCCCGGTCACCTGCAGACGACTGCCGTCTTCCAGCACCAGGAGTCCGCCCTCACGCGGCGTCTTGCTGGCGCGCACCTGCGCCAGGCAGTGATGAGCGTCCAGCAAGCGCTCGATCAGGATTTCCACCCGGCCACCGGTTTCCTTGTGTGCGAACAGCCGTGCCGGGATCACGCGGGTGTCGTTGAAGACCAACAGGTCACCGGGTGACAGCAGCGCGGGCAGTTCGACGAAATGCCGGTCACCCACTTCACCGTTCGCCCGCCCCAGGCACAACAAGCGGCTGGCGCTGCGCTCGGGCAAGGGGCGCTGTGCAATCAGGGCTTCGGGCAGGTCATAGTGAAAATCGGATAACTTCATCGCTGGCGGCGCACAGCCTGTGTGTGAAACCACATTATCTGTCAAAATGGTTCGCCACGCCGCCTGCTGGACCCACCTCATGAAGCTGACGCTGGACGACATCCGCCAACTCGACTTCGACGACCCCCTGCAAGCATATCGCGACCAGTTCCTGGTCCCGCCACATGGCGACGGGGAGCAGCTTTACTTTTGCGGCAACTCGCTCGGGCTGCAGCCCCGAAGTGCAGCGGCCGCAGTGCAGTCCGAACTCGATAGCTGGCGCGAGCGTGGCGTGGAAGGCCATTTCGAGGGCGAGCGTCCCTGGACAACATTCCAGGAACTGTTGCGTGCGCCGCAGGCACGCCTCGTCGGCGCGCAGCCATTAGAAGTGACCACCATGAACACGCTCACGGTGAACCTGCATCTGCTGATGGTCAGCTTCTTTCAACCCCGGGGCACGCGCAACCGCATCCTGATCGAGCGCCAACCCTTTCCCTCGGACCGCTACGCGGTGGAATCTCAGCTGCGATGGCACGGGCTCGATCCCGCGCAATGCCTGGTGGAACTGGGCAGTGATTCCGGAGCCCTGATCGACGAGTCGCAAATCGAGGATTACCTTCGGAGCGAGGGCGAAAGCGTCGCCCTGGTGCTATGGCCAGGCCTGCAATACGCGACCGGCCAAAGGTTCGACATCGGGCGCATTACCCGTGCAGCCCATGCGGCAGGCGCGATGGCAGGATTCGACCTCGCTCATGCGATCGGCAACGTGCCTCTGAATCTGCATGATGACCAGGTCGATTTCGCCGCCTGGTGCACCTACAAGTACCTCAACGGCGGGCCGGGCGCGATCGCCGGTGCGTTTGTCCACGAACACCATCACGACCGCGTCGATTTACAGCGATTCCAGGGCTGGTGGGGCGTGGATCTGGAGAAACGCTTTCTGATGGGGCGCGATTTCCAGCCGGCACCCGGCGCCGACGCCTGGCAACTCTCCACCCCACCTACCTTGGCCATGGCGCCATTGCGGGCTTCGCTGGCGCATTTCGACCAGGCCGGCATGACGGCACTGCGCACCAAGTCAGTCGCGCTGACCGGGATGCTGGAAAGACTCATCAGGGAAAGAGCGGACGATATCCTGGAAATCCTGACACCGGCACAACCCGAACGCCGCGGCTGTCAGCTGTCACTGCGGGTGCGGGCCGGCCGGTCAGCCGGCCAGGTGCTGTTTCGCAAATTGCTGACGGCCGGTGTGGTTGGCGACTGGCGCGAACCGGACATCATCCGGGTCGCGCCAGTGCCCTTGTACAACCGCTTTGAAGACTGTTGGCGGCTGCTGGAGGCTGTGTTGGCCTAATTACACACCAGCGGCGAGGTGATCTTGATCGTATTCTCGGTCCGGTTCACATCACCCACCAAGGGGTCCAGCAACATGTAGTTCAGGTTCCAGCTACCCGTGCTTTCAGAGGTGAAATCGCGCGTCAGCAAACCGGCTTCGGCAGACGAAACTGAACCCACGCAGGTCGGGCAGAATCCCTTGAACTGAAGCATGGTAATTTCCCGGTCAGTCGCGGACTGATTGCCATCGTTGGCCGCAATCAGCCAGCGCGGCGCACCCACTGCGTCGTATAGATAATGAATCTGGGCCTGGGCTGTCGGCAGCACCAGGACACTGGCCCCGCCGAGTCCATCCAAACCACGGAACCAAAGACCCGTATAGCTCTTTTTCGAGCCGTCGATCTCCGGACAAGCATTGGGGGCTGCAAGTGGCTTCATTCGATCGGAACCACTGCGGCCGAACAGCTGCCAGGAAAACACCAGATCCACTTCCGCCAGCGTGGTCATGGACAACTGCCCGACCACCGCCTCCTGTTGCTGGGCCCCATCGTTGGTAAACCGCAGCACATCAGCCGTCCAGATATCGCCCGTTGGATTCGGACCTGCCGCCAGGTACCAGGTGGGCATGCCCTCCTCATCGTAGGTGTACCAGATCATGGCCCGTGAGTCACCCAGCGCATAATCCAGGCCGTGGGAAATCCCTGGCCGCGAGGCCGGCTCCCAGAGTCCGGCGTGAATGGGTCCTGGTCCACCGCTGAATGCCGTATCGGCCTGCACAGCCACAGAAGCCGGATTTGCGCCGCTGTTGCTGAGCACCACGTACCAGCGCCCGGCGACCAACTGTGCCCCGGAAACGGTCACTTCCGGACCCACGCCGTTAGCACCTGTTGCAGAGTCGATCGGCGGTCCGTCGGGTGCCGCTGCCACCAAGGGCGCATCGTCGAAGGCAACGTCGAAATCCACGCGCTTGAGCGCAATGGACAGGGCGTTGTTCTGTGCTTCATCCGCGCCACTGGCCGTCACGGTCAGGCTGTCGGCACCGGCAGGCACGTCGATGAAAATTCGGTCATGCGTTCCGGTCGCGCGCAAGGCGAGCCTTTGCGTGCGGCCATCCATCAAGGCCAGGGT
>JAHEFS010000030.1 GCA_024640045.1 Chromatiales bacterium
CGATCCTGGGCGTGATCGCTGCCTACTCGGCCGACCCCAACCCCAACAAGATCGACCTTGGTGTCGGTGTGTACCGAGACGAGACGGGCAATACTCCCATGCTCGACAGCGTGGTCCGCGCGGAACGGATTCTGCTGGATACCCAGACCACCAAGACCTATCTTGGACCCGCGGGTGTTCCGGGCTTCAACAGCGCGATGAGTGAGCGCCTGTTCGGGGCGGACAGCGACGCCCTGGCCAATGGGCGCATCCGCACCATCCAGACGCCCGGCGGCACCGGCGCCCTGCGCTTGGCAGCTGACCTGATCAAAACAGCCCACCCCGAAACCGGTGTCTGGGCCAGCCAGCCCACCTGGGCCAACCACCTGGCGTTGTTCCCGGCTGCCGGCCTGAAAATGTACGAATATCCCTATTTCGACGCCACCAGCAGCAGCCTGCGCTATGACGACATGCTGGAGGCATTGCAGCAACGCGGACCGGGCGATGTGGTGCTGTTCCACGCGTGCTGTCACAACCCCAGCGGCGTCAGCCCCAGCCCGGAACAATGGGTCACCATTGCCGACCTGGCCGCAGAGCGCGGGTTTCTGCCGCTGGTCGACATCGCCTATATGGGGTTCGAGCGCGGGCTGGAAGAAGACACATTGCTGGTGCGCTTACTGGCCGAGCGCTGCCCGGAGCTGATCGTGGCCAGTTCCTGCTCCAAGAATTTCGCCATGTACCGCGAGCGCGTCGGCGCCATCAGCGTCATGAGCCAGTCTGCAGCCAAGACAGCCGACGTGGTCAGTGTTCTGAACAGCCTTTCACGGAAAAACTACTCGATGCCGCCTTCTCACGGCCCGGCGGTCATCGACATCGTCCTGCACTCGGATGAGCTCACACCCCTGTGGGAATCCGAGGTTGCCCTGATGCGGGACCGGATCAACAGCCTGCGACAGGATCTGGCCACCCGGATCGAGGCCGCGAACACCGGCCGGGATTTTTCCTTTTTGGCCCGTCAGACCGGCATGTTTTCGTTCATGGGCCTGACCCCGACACAGGTCAAGCGCCTGAGCGATGAATTCGCCATTTACACGGTCAGTTCCTCGCGCATCAACCTGGCCTCATTCAACCAGCAAAACATGGACTATTTCGTCTCGGCGCTGAAGCAGGTCCTGCAAACCTGATCCGAAAGCAACCCTGACCTGAATCAGGGTAAGAGGCGTCGGTTTAGTCCATCCTTACAGGTGTTCCGTGGCTGCGTCTGCAGCCGCGCATTTGGCATATCCGCGCTCCGGCCGGAGGCCGGAAAGGAGCACCCGCGATGTTAACCAAGACCCAGTTTCATCCGCCCTCTGCGGACGAACCCTTGTGCGTGAGCGGCAGGGGCCTGGAAATCCTGAACGACCCCTGGTTGAACAAGGGCACTTCGTTCAGCGCCGAGGAACGCACCACCCTGGGCTTGTGCGGTTTGCTGCCCCCGCATGTCTCCGACATCGAGGAGCAGGAGCAGCGGGTGATGGAAAACTATCGGCGCAAGTCAGACCCGCTCGAGAAATTCATCTTCCTGTGCTCGCTGCACGACCGCAACGTGACCCTGTTCTACCGTGTCCTGCTCGATAACCTGATGGAGATGACCCCCATCATCTACACCCCGACGGTCGGTTTTGCCTGTCAGAATTTCGGTCATATCTACCGGCGCAACCGGGGCATGTACCTGAGCCTGCACGACAAGGGCCACATCCCGGAGGTGCTGGCCAATTGGCCCAGCGATGATGTCGACATCATCGTCATTTCCGATGGCAGCAGGATATTGGGGCTGGGCGACCTCGGCGCCAATGGCATGGGCATCCCCATCGGCAAGCTGGCGCTGTACGTGGCCGGCGCCGGCCTGCACCCCTGGCGGACGCTGCCCATCCTGCTGGATGTCGGTACCAACAACGAGGAATTGCTGAACGATCCGCTCTACCTCGGCATTACGCACCAGCGCATCACCAAGAAAGAGTTCTACGAGATCGCCGACGAATTCGTCGAGGCCGCGACCAAACGCTGGCCGCATGTGCTGATCCAGTGGGAGGACTTCACCAATGACAAGGCCTTCCCACTGCTGGAGCGTTACCGGCACAAAGTGCTCAGCTTCAACGATGACATCCAGGGGACCGGAGCGGTCGCGCTGGCCGGATTGCTGGGCGCCATGCGCATAAAACAAGAGACCCTGGCCGACCAACGCATCGTCTTCTTCGGCGCCGGATCTGCCGCCATCGGTATTGCCGACATGATCTGCGCGGGCATGGTGGAAGAAAGCGGGCTGACACTGGAAGAAGCCCGGCAGCGTTTCTGGCTGCTGGACTCGCAAGGCCTGGTCACGCGCCAGCGCACTCCCGGCCTGCAGGAACACAAACTGCCCTACGCACGGGACGAGGCGGAAGCCGTTTCACTCCACGAAGTGGTCAGGCGGGTCAAGCCCACGGCCCTGATCGGCGTTAGCGGACAACCCGGAACCTTCGACGAAAAGGTCATCCGGGAGATGCATGAGCACTGCAGCCAGCCCATTGTATTCGCGCTGTCCAACCCCACGGTGAAGTCCGAATGTACGGCGCGAGACGTCTATCACTGGACCCGCGGCAACGCCATTTTCGCCAGCGGCAGCCCCTTTGACCCGGTCCGTGTGGGCGGCAAAGTCCTCGTACCCGGACAGGGCAACAACATGTTTATTTTCCCCGGGGTCGGCCTTGGCGCAGTGGCCTGCGGGGCGAAAAAAATCACCGATGGCATGTTCTTCACGGCGGCGAAGACCCTGGCGCACATGGTGACCGAAGGCGAATTGCAAACCGGCACCGTTTACCCGGATCTCAGCAAGATTCGGCAGATCTCGCTCGCCATAGCGACCGCGGTCTGCCGGCAGGCATATGAAGAAGACCTGGCGACGTACGAAGAGCCCGAAGATATCCGTGAATACGTGCGCGACTGCATGTACCACCCGCAGTACCGCCCATACGAACCGGACTGAGGAGAGCCGACGCGCCTTTAGTGACTGGCGAGTTGCTGTAGCCTGATACGCCGGCGGGAGATCTGTGCGCGCACGCCTTCCAGGTCAATCGCTGCCTCAGAAAAGCGTTTTTGCCGACGGAAATATTCCGAGGGATCAGTGCCATCCGGTTCCGCGTTGACCCGGTAGCGAATGCCGTCGAAGACCTCGTACAGGGGAAAAATCCCGCTGCGAACTGCCAGGTCCACCAGTTCGATCGATTCGGCCGGCTCTGATTTCCAGCCCGTGGGGCAAGGCGAGTGGATCAGCATGAAGCGGAACCCATGCATATCCAGGGCTGTGCGTACCTTGCGCAGGAAGTCCTCGGGGTGGGCGATGGAGAGCGTTGCGGCATAGGGAACGCGGTGGGTCGCCACGATCCCCACGATGTCCTTTTTGCGCTCCCGCTTGCCCAAGGGTGTGGTGGTCGTCCGCGCCGTGCCCGGTGTGGCCGAACTGCGCTGCCCGCCGGTGTTGCCATAAATCTCGTTGTCGTAGCAGAAATACAGGATGTTCTCGTTGCGTTCAGCCGCCGCAGAGAGCGAGGCCATGCCGATATCGTAGGTACCGCCATCGCCCGCCCAGCAAATGACGTGGCCAGATTCATCGTTGAGTTCGGCGACCGCACTGACGCCGCTGGCGAACGCTGGCGAGGCCGCAAAGGTGGAGGCCAGCACGGGGGCTGCGTAAGCGGTGGTGGGAAAGGCGCCCGCAGTCACGATCCCGCAGCACGCCGGTATCACCAGCGAACAGGTCTCATCCCCCAGCGCGCGCCCCAGCAGGGTCAACGCCATACTCATACCGCAGCCGCCGCAGTTGGTATTGCCCGGCCGCAGCAGGCAGTCACTTTCCATCATTCGATCCGTTTCCGCATTCATACGTCCATCCCCAACCAGACCGCGTCGCCCGCCGCAGACCGCCCTTGAAGATCATCCGCCGCCTCCCGAATCAGAGCGGGCACCACGTCGCTGCCACCGACCCCGGCCAGGTAGCTCTGAACAAGCGCGTTGCTATGTCCTTGCAGACAGGAACGGGTCTCCTGGCAAAACACCCCCCCAATTCCGGCCGCGTAATTGCGGTCCAGTACTCCGATTTTTTGCGCACTGCCGCACAACCGGCGAACCTCGTCCATCGGAAACGGGCGGAACATCTTGATTCGAATGAGTCCAATCCGCTGCCCCGCGCGCCGCAATTCACGCACCACTTCCAACGCGGTGACCGCGACCGTTCCGGAGGCGATCAGCAAGGTGTCGGCATCTTCCGTGTGCCATGCCTCCACAGCACCGGCCACAGGGCGGCCGAATACGCGCTGGAAATGCGTCCGATGCTCTTCCAACACCATGGGCACGCGATGCATCGCCTCGTCGAGTTCAAGGCGCTGCGACTGGGTCTCCTTCGGCCAGGACATGCCGCCCACGGTGCACGGGTGGCCCGCATCGAGACGTTGTGGGATATCACAGGCCGGTAGATAGCAGTCGACTTCGGACTGATCCGCCAGGCGGGTCTCCATCGATGTGTGAGAAACGATGAAGGCATCCATACACACCATCACCGGCAGTAGAATCCGCCGATCTTCGGCCAGGCGAAAAGCCAGCAAGGTTGTATCTGCGACGTCCTGATTGGAGTCACAGTAAAACTGGATCCAGCCAAAATCCCTGAACATCAGGGTATCGCCCTGGTCGGCCCAGATATTCCACGGTGGCCCAAGAGTTCGGTTGACCGCAGCCATGACGATGGGCAGCCGGTAATACCCCGCCACGATGACATTTTCTGCCATGTACGCGAGCCCGTTTGACGAACTGGCGGTAAAGCTTCGCGCACCGCTCAGCGAAGCCCCGATGCACACACCCATGGCGCTGTGTTCACTCTCGACCGGAATCACCCGGCCCCGGGTGAAGGGAAACCGGGCCACGTACTCGACAATTTCGGTCTGCGGCGTGATCGGATAGATCCCGGATACCACCCCCCGGGCGAACCGGTTAGCCTCACCGGCCAGGCTGAGCGAATGACCGGCGGCGTGGTTGCCGGTGACCAGGCGCATTTCGTTCAGGTTCGCTACCATCTCACTACCCTGTCTCCATGTGAATGGCGGCGCGGGAGCACTCGGTCACACAAACGCCGCAGCCCTTGCAATAGTCGTAATCAAAAACCAGCTGACCGTTCACCCGACGTAACACACCATCGGGGCACCAGGTCACGCAGCGATCACAGGCGTTACACACGCCGCAGCTCAGGCAGCGCCGCGCCTCGTTGGCTGAATCAAGTCCCTGGTGGACCTCGGTAAAGCCCCGCCGTCCAGCCAGGGGCAGCACCTTGCCCGGGTCGCGACGAGTCTGCGCAAAATCCTGGAACCGGATTTGCCCGGACCGGACAACCTGGGCCTCGTCGGCAACCGTCGGCAGCAGTTGCTCGCCACTGAACTGTTCGTGCAGCCGCAAGGCCATTTCACGGCCACAGCCAATCGCGGCGGTCACGGTGCCTTCGTTGGTCAGCAGGTCGCCCGCAGCGGTCAGTGAACCCTCAGCAAATTTCGCCGTTGGATGCTCTCTGTCCAGGGCAGAGGATTCCGGCAGCAGCGAAGTATCGGCCTTTTGCCCCAGGGCCAGGATGACGCGGTCACATGCAATGGTGAACTCGCTGCCATTGACTGGCATGGGGCTGCGCCGGCCAGACTCATCCGGCTCTCCCAGCACCATGCTTTGACAGGTCAGGTTCCAGCCCCGTTGCGCGGGCTCAATGTGCAGGGGCGCAGTCAGGAAATCAATCTCGATTCCCTCGTCGATCGCTTCATCCACTTCTTCACTGATGGCCGGCATGTCCGGGCGAGACCTCCGATAGACAACCTTCACGCTCGCAGCACCCAACCGCCACGCAGTCCGTGCTGCATCGACGGCGGTGTTGCCACCACCGACCACGAGGACCTTTTGTCCCGCCAGCTCCATGCCTCCCGCGCGCGCCTGGTCCAGGAACTCGAGGCCTTGCTGCACGCCTTGGGCGTCGAACCCGAGATCCAGTGAAGTCAAACGCTGCAGGCCAGTGGCGACTAACACCGCATCGTGCTCTTCGGCCAGACGCTCGAGCCCGCCACGGTCGATGCGGATTCCGGTGTGCACGTCGATTCCCAGTTCCAGGACGCGCTCAATGTCCCGGTCCAGGGCTTCACGCGGCAGGCGGTAGACCGGGATTCCGGTACGCATGAGTCCACCCAGCTCCGCGCCCTGCTCGTACAGGCTCACACCGTAGCCCAACCGGGCCAGATGCCAGGCGCCCGAAAGCCCAGCCGGCCCTGAACCAATGACGGCAACGCTTTCGGGGCGGCTGGGCGAGCGAATCACGCGCGCAGTACCGTGGTCACCCGCGTAGCGCTCCAACGCCCGGACGTTCACGGCTGCATCGAGTTCTCTGCGGTTGCACTGCTGCATGCAAAATCCTGGACAAACCCTGCCGCAAACCGAAGGCAGTGGCGAGGACTGCAACAGAACGGCGAGCGCATCATCCACATCATCATTCGCCAGGGCCGCCAGGAAGCCCTGTACGTCATTACCCGCCGGGCAGATGAAATTGCAGGGCGGCGTCGCGTTCTCCTGGACCGGTTGCTGCTTGGCCCATTGCCCCGTGTGAATGGCGGGTGGCGAACCCGTATTGCCATCCAGCAACCCGCGCGAGCGCTCACGCTGAAGTGTTACGCGAGGCTTTTCGCCCTCGGTTTCCGGCTGATTCCGCCAGCGCACGGCTGCGTGCGCCAGGCGAGCTGCCTCGGCATTGCCCTCGTGAAAGCCCAACTCTTCAAAGGCCTCCAACAAGGCCTCCAGCCGCATGTCCAGCAAGCGTGCCATGGCCCCGGCCAGCGCGGTATTGACGATCGGGACCGCGCGACTGCCCAGACCCTGCTGCACAGCGATCGCGGTGGCATCCACCGTGGCAACACGAAACGGCTGGAACGGCGGTTCGTGGGCGTAGGACTGCGGGTCTTTTTCACAATTCAGCAGGATGATGCCGCCGGGCTTGAGCCCATCGATGATCCCGGTGCCAATCAGTGTCGGATCCAGCACGATAATGTGATCCGGCTCATAGATCATGTTGGGGTTGTGGATGGGCTGGTCGTCACAACGCAGGAAGGCTTGTAACGGAGCGCCAGAGCGTTCCGCGGCGTAGATTCCGAAGGCCTGGACGGAGCGTCCCTCACGGTGTTCAGCGGCCGCCAGCAGCTTGGCCAGCGTCACCCCGCCCTGACCGCCGCGTCCGTGGATTCTGATTTCAATCATGAGCCTGCAATGTATAGAAAAACCGGGTTCAGGACGTTGATCCACCTCAAGCAAAGAAGGGACTTCCAACAGGCTTTCCCGGGGACCTGCTCGAGGCCGCCAAGGGCCTCAGGGACAGGGGGTCGTGACGTAGTCCTCGAACCGGAATACAGACTCCCGCACGGACTCCTCGTAAGTCGCAGCGGAATTTGTTAATTTGGCCCGCAATCCGACAACGCCTGGTGGACGTGCTTATGCCCTGGTATCGCAAGCTGCATTGGAAAATCATTATCGGCCTGATCGCCGGCCTGGTTTACGGCGTCATGGCGGCTGCCTTTGGCTGGGGCAAGTTCACCGCTGACTGGATCACGCCCTGGGGTACGATTTTCCTGAACTTGCTGAAGCTGATTGCCATTCCACTGGTGCTCGGCTCCCTGGTCACCGGTGTCGCTTCGTTAAGCGATCTGAGCCGGCTTTCGCGGATCGGCGGCAAGACCATCGGCATTTACGTCACGACCACTGCCATCGCGGTAACCATTGGGCTGCTCATGGTCAACCTGATCGAACCCGGCCACAGCGTTCCGGAACAGACACGTGCCGCGTTGCAGGAACAGTACAGTTCTGCCGCTGGCAGTGGCGATCAGGCGGCCAACGTTGTGCGCGAGCGCGGACCCCTGCAGATGATCGTGGATATCGTGCCTACCAACTTCTTCGACTCCGCCTCTGACAATCGCAACATGCTGCAGGTGGTGTTCGTCGCGGTATTGTTCGGCATCGGCCTGATCCAACTGCCCACAGACAAGTCAAAACCCTTGCTGGACGTATTCGACGCGCTGAGCCACGCGGTCATCCGCCTGGTCGACCTGATCATGTTGATGGCTCCTCTGGGCGTTTTCGCCCTGCTCGCCGGCACCATCACCTCGGTAACCGGCGATGACCCCAGCCAGGTACTGCAACTGCTGGGCGCGCTGGGTTTTTACATGCTCACTGTGATTCTCGGGCTCCTGATCCACGTTGGGCTGACTTACGGGGCCTTGCTGAAATTCTGGACACCACTGACCTTCAAGAACTTCTACTCCGGCATCGCTCCTGCGCAACTGGTCGCATTCTCCACCAGTTCCAGCGGCGCGACCCTGCCCGTGACCATGGAGCGCTGCGAGGAAAAGCTGGGGGCTTCGGAGGAAATTTCTTCTTTCGTGCTGCCGTTGGGTGCGACCATCAACATGGACGGCACCGCCTTGTACCAGGCCGTGGCCGCTGTCTTCATCGCGCAGACACTGGGCATGGACCTGAGCCTGGCGCAGCAACTCACCATCGTCATGACTGCCGTCCTCGCCTCCATCGGCACACCGGCAGTGCCTGGCGCCGGCATCATCATGCTGGTCATCATCCTGGAAGCAGTTAACGTGCCGGCCGAGGGCATCGCACTGATCCTCGGTGTGGATCGGATTCTCGACATGCTGCGCACCACCTGCAACGTCACCGGTGACGCCACAGTCTGCACGGTGGTCGCTCATTCCGAAGGGCAACTGATGTCGGTCGACCTGAGCGAAGAGAAGGATCACATCTCCCGGCGTTGATTCCTTCCACCGCTGCGGGCGGACTAGCGGATCAGGAGTTGAAACGCGGTATTCCTGACCGCCTCTGGTGCATTCTCGCCCCGTTGGGCAGCACGGGTCTCCTCCAGGGCGGCAGCGATATCCCCGGACCGTTCCAGGGCCGGGTAGAACATGCTGGAGAACCAGGCGCCCCCTTTTGCACCCAAGGGCTGGTCGCTGATCAGTACGGCCTGGGCTCCGGCACGCAGCAACTCCCCCGCGAGGCCGAAGCGTGCGTCGAAACGATCAGCGCCCCGTCCATGCAAGCCGGACTGGGTGAGCACGAGAAGTTGGGCGCTCAGGCGCCAACGCCTCACATCCTCCGGCATGAGGCCCGCCCTGCCCTCACCACGGCCGGGTTCAGACAATTCGAACCGGGATTCCTCCGGTGCCCCAAGCTCGATGCGCACAGGCATCGCCAGGTGCAGCAACTGAGCAGCACCCACTCGCGGGTCAGCAAACTCGTGCGGCAGCAGCGCATTACCCTGGACGATATGCAGACCCGGACCGATAAAGCGGCCAGCCACGTCGGTCAATTCAGGGGTCGTTTCCAGGCGGTCAGGGAAACGCGCCGTCCAGTCGGTCGGATAGCCGGCGGCGAAAACGCGTTCGGGCGCGCTCATATCCAGTCGCCGGCCAGGCGGCGGGCTCGCAGGGAAGTCCAGCACCCCGACAATACGGTGGCGCGCACCAAGGACGCCGCTGCTCAACACCAGGGAATCCAGCGGAATACCCAACAGGGAGCCTGCCGGTAACCAGTACACGGTTTGTGGAAGGTCACCTTGCACCGGGCCCAGTAATTCCCGACCTGCTCGTTCGAGGGCTGCCCGCAACGTACTTGCGTCCGTGTCTTGTCCGGCCGTCCGAATCCGGTCGAGCGCCCGGTCAAGTTCGGCGGATACGCGCAGATCCCGGCGTTTGACCGTGCCACGCTGCGCCAGCCAGATCTGGGCTGAGCGGCCATCCAGGTCAATGGCCAGAACGCCTTCGTCATCCGCCAGTTGGTCGAGGTAGGTTTGAATTCCCTGCAGGGATAGCCAGCCGTGACGGGCTTTGAAATCGGTCCGGAGCCCGGCCACAACGGCCTGGCGATCCGCGCCGGGCTGATTAAGGCCGGCCCTGACGTCTTCGTGCAGCGCTCCTGAGGGCATGACTTGTTCGATCGCGCGCACTTTGGCCAGGCGCAAGAGGGAGCGCAGATCGGAACTTGCAGCGGGCAAGCCAGAAACATCGAGCGCCGCGGAAAACAGCTCCGCGCGGTTCAGCCAGAACCAGGAACCGAGCACGCCCGGCAAATCCTGACGCAGGAAAAAGACTTCATCCAGCAGAGCTTCAAGCGTTTCCCCGGCCAGCTGGAGGCGCCCGCTACGTACCAGGAACCGATAGTAGTGCCAGCCGGCCGCCACCGCCTCACGGGGGTTGCCCCGCGACTGTACCCGGGCCAAGGCCGCGCGGGTAGTTTCATCCGTGCACCCTGCGCCTGCGTCAGCGGAACAAAATGCCAATTGAGCCAGGGCCTCCAGCACCTCCCCACCGCCGGCCCGAATTGCACGACGCAACTCCTGCCACTGAGCCCCAACCGCCCTCCCGGCGGCCAACCGGTCCAGGATGTCTTCGTAAGCCCAACGCGCCCTGGACGCGGCCCCTTCCAGGTGACGGGACTGCACCTTGCGCACTCTTTCCGCCTCCATGGCGTCTCCGCGGTGCCGGGCGAGCGTGGCGAGCGTCCCTAAACCCTGCTCGATGGGCAACAACGGATTAGGCCGACGGAACACCCCCGTACCGGGGTTCAGAACCGCGGCCGTCAACTGCTGCTCCGCTGCAGCAAAACGTCCCGATTCAAACCATGCCTGGCCTAACATGAGCGCAGCTTGCGTCTGGGTCAGGCTGACGTTGTCGATCGCAAGCGCCTCCTGCAAACCATCGATGGCTTCAGGGTAGCGATACAGGTCCAGGTACAGCGCTGCCTGCTGCAGCAGGCTCCGCACCAGTTCATCCTGGGCCCCTTCACTCGCCAATTGGCTGACCACGTCACCGAGGACGGCTTCGGAAGCCAGGCGGTCGCCGTGCCGTTCATGGATCTCCACCATGCGTTCGCGGATTTCCGTCGCCAACGTCATCGCTTGCAGGTCGAGTGCGATTTCGAGCGCAGACCCGAATCGAACCAGGGCCTCATCACCACGCTCGCGGCCCGCCAGTTCCTTGCCACGCAGGAACTCCGAGTAGGCCTGTTCGTAGCGGTAGTCCAGTCGCCTGGCGAATTCACCCGCCGCCGCCAGGACAGTTTGACTCTCATCCCGGATGCGGTCCGCCGCAGACATGGACTCAGCCATCGCCGCCAGGATTTCTCCCCGCATCATCACCGCAGACAGGGACACGGTTTCAAGACCCGCCACCTGGGCGGCGCCCAGCACGGACTCGTTCAACTGCAGCGCAGTCGTACTGTCGCCGAGCTTCAACCAGGCCACGTGCGCTGCGGACAGCGCAGACCAGAGCCGCAACTCCTCCATGCCGAAATCCTGGAATGCGCGACTGGCCTGCATCAGCATATTGACCTTGACCGACCAGTTGGCTGCCGTATCCACCGTGAGTACTTCGTGGCCGTAGGCCAGCCGTTGCTGCGCCCGCGCCAGGTCGGTGCTCAGATCGTCACGGATATCGAGCCGACTGAACTCGAGCTCGAAGCGGGTTCGGCGGGTCTGCCACACGCTCTCAACGCGAATGTCGAGTTGCCGTTCCTTGCCAACGCTATCGATGTACACGAAAACCGGCTGCGTGCGGTTGCCCGGAATACCCGACTCGCCCAGAAGCTCCCCATTGGGGCCCGTGACCTGCACGGTAAATTCCGCCTCGAATGGATTAACCCGAATGACCAGTGGGTCATCCGCGCGCTGGCGTACAAAATACTCACGGCTTGCGCCGGGCCCACGGGTTTCCGGGCTCTGCGCCAGCAACGGGGGCAACCATACCAATAACAGTCCCAGCAGGAACGTTCTGGTCCACTCAGCGTTACTCATTGGATGTCAAAGTAGCCTGCCACTGATCCCTCGCTGATCACTGCGTAAACTTGAGTCAAGAAGCCGGATACGTACCCCGAGCCAGCCTCGATCGTTTAAACTGGGTTCCACCAGTGCGGCAAGGGCCTGTTTACTGGTCCAGAACTCCGCGCGGTTCACCCTTTCGGTGACGAGCCCATTGAACAGGCCCGCGAGCCCGTATGTCAACGCCCGCCTCGACGGCGGCCAGTAGCCAGCGAATTGAAAATACCGGAACGCGACACTGCTGTCTTTTCCACCTCCGCCATCGACCTGTTCGCTTCGGCGCTGGGTGCGTTCATCCTGCTGGTGATGTTGCTTTTTCCTTATTACCGCAACGCCGGCCGGGACGAAGCATTTTCTCGCTCGGAGGCGGTTCAACAGCTTCGGCGCCGGGCGGAGGGTCAAACAGATACCCTGCTCTCTGACGCCGACCGCATGCAGAGTGAAATCGAACGCCTGGACCGCGCCAACCAGGGCGTGCAGCGAGAAATCGTCCGGCTGGAACAATTACTCACCGACCGCAAACAGCAGTTATCGGATGTCCCGGTCGACTGGCCCGAACTGGCAGAAACCCGGGAACCTGAACCCAGGGCCGTGACGCACGGCGTCGAATTCTCGATCCTCGGCCTGGCCACGGAAGCCCGCTCCTTCGTCATTGTGATCGACATGTCAGGCAGCATGATGAACTACGCGGACCTGATGTTGCGATCGATCATCGACATCCTCGAGCCTCTTGACGAGGGTAACCAGTTCGCTTTCGTGGGTTACCAGGGCAACCCCATGCCGACCTTGTGGCGATTTCCCGGGGACGGCACCCTGATGCAGGCTACAGAAGAGAACCTCAATCTCGCCCGCGAGTACGCGCGTTCCCTGACCCGAAAGTTCGTGGGCTCCACCCCGACGCATTTTGCCATGCAGGCAGCACTGGAATATCCCGCCAACGCCATCATCCTGATGAGTGACGGCGAACCCAACACGCCCCCCGGCTTCATCATTCAGGACATCACTGCGCTCAACCAGTTCCGGCAAACCGAAATCCACACCGTAGCCATCGGTGATTACACCCACAACCGGAACCTGGTGCTGTTCATGCAGACGCTGGCCCGCCTCAATCAGGGTGACTTCGTCGGAGTGTCCCGATGAGGACCCGCCTGCGCAGTTCCGCTGTTTATTCGCTGTCGGCCATCGACCTGTTCGCCTCGGCGATGGGCGCTTTTATCATCATCACGATCATCCTGATGCCCGACTACCAGAAGGAAGTTCGCCTGGAGGGACACCTCGCCTACCTGGAGTCGCTCGCGGCCGAGTCCCGCGCCATGCTGGACGAAAGCCTGGAAGGCGCCGACAGCACGCGATTGGCGCTGCAGTCGGCCCAGACCCTGGCACTGGAACTACAAGCTGAGCGCGATATCGTCGCAGCGGAACTGGAAACGGTCAACGCGCAGTTGCAAGCCAGCCAAGACCAGCCGCCGCCCCCTGAGCCGACACCAGTTGAAACGCCGGAAGAGACCGGCAGCAACCTGGTGACTTTCCGCTTTCTTGGCCTGAAGACCGACGCCACCCGGATCCTGATCATGGTGGACATGAACAAGTACCTCGCCGAGCACCAGCAACTGGTCCAACGAACCATTGTGCGTGCACTGGAGTCGCTGGGCGAAGGCTACCAGTTCGGCGTCCTCGGCTTTCAGCAACTGGATTCGGGGGCCCGGTATTTCAGGTGGCCCGACGACGGCAGTCTGGCGGTCATGAGTTCATCCAACCTGGTGCGGGCCAGGCGCTTCATCTCGAGCCTGGAGGGGCAGTTCGCCGGCGGTTCGTCACTCTACGGCGCTTTCGAGGAAGCCTTCAAAAGCGATGCCCAGGCAGTGATTCTGCTCAGCGACGGCCTGCCCAACCCCGCGTTCAACCGCAGTCTTCCGCCCGCCAGCCTCGCTCAGGAGATTACCCTGATCAACAACCGGTCAGCGGAAATCCACGCCGTCACCATTGGCGATTACTTCAAGTACAAGGGGACAGTCGAATTCATGGAACGGCTGGCCGCGGCCAACAATGGCGCCTTCCTGGCGTTGGCCCAATGACGCCCGCACACACAGCAGCTGCGCGGCATTTGCTACACTGCGCTGCCTCTGAAAAAGGCGCATTACGAATGGTTCGGGAGAAGACATCATGCAGCGAAAATCGATAGGCCGGGAACGCGACTGCGACCTCGTGATCGCTGATGAATCGGTTGCCGCCGTGCATGCCTGGGCGGAACTCACCTCCGACGGAGCGATCTACGTGAGCAGCGCGCAACCTGAGAACAGGTTCACCCTGTTGCGCAATGACCGGAAAATTCCGGTCCAACGCACCTGCTTGTGCGTCGGCGACCAGTTGGGTTTCGGCGGCCAGGTACTCGCCTTACAGCGATTCAGCGGCCTGTTCGGGGCTGCCGTCGGGGCCCGCCTGACGCCGCGGCCGGTCGGACCGAAGCCGCTGCCAAAAGCCCAACGAAACGTACCGGAGGTGCCGCAGGCCAACCTGCCACCTCGCCGCAACCCGGATACCGGGAAAATTGAAGACTGATCACTGGATGCGACGCAAAAGACCATGACACGACTCCTGACACTCTCCCTCAGCCTCGTGGCTGCCGTTATCCTGATCGCCCTGCTGGCCAGGATGCTGCCGGCTACGGCTGCGACCATCCTGCTCGATGTGAACCGCAGCACGTGGCCATTTACGGTGCAGAACGTCCTCTGGCTGGCCTTTTTCGCCGGACTGGGTGAATTGGCAATCCGCTGGCGTTCGGGACGACTTGAGGAACAGCAACTGGACCGAGGCTACCTGCCGCTGGACGAGACTACGGTGCTACGGCCTGGCGATGACATGACGCCAATTTTTCAGAAAGTGCGCAACAGCAAGCACCGCAACGTCTGCTTCCTGCCTCGCCTGATCGAGCGCTGCGTACTTAATTTCAACCTGAGCCAATCCGTAGACCAGGCCAACGCACTGCTCAATTCCAGCCTCGAACTGTTCCTGCATGAACTCGACCTGCGCTATAACATCATTCGATACATCACCTGGCTGATTCCCTCGCTTGGCTTCATCGGAACCGTGGTGGGCATCATGCTGGCACTCAACTATGCCGGTGACCGGGCCAACGTCGAAAGCCCCGAGATGCTTTATGAAGTCACCCAGCGGCTGGGTGTCGCCTTCAGCACGACCCTGTTGGCCCTGATCATGGCAGCCATTCTGGTGTTCCTGCAAAACCTGATCCAGGGTCGCGAAGAAAACACCCTTAACCGGGCGGGACAATACTGCCTCGACAACCTGATCAACCGCCTGTACAGCCGTTGATGCTGAAGCGGTTCTCCATCCGGCAGGCGCTCACGCCAACAGGGACGGTGCTGGCCGCCCTGACGTGTGTGCTGTGGATGGCCACGGGGCAAGCACAGGTCGCGCTGCCGCCCTCGGTCGTGCTGGTCCTTAAAGTGATTTCCAGCACCCACGCTCGGCCCACGACGGGTATTGTGGTGACAGACGAAGGCCTGGTGGTGGTTCCCGCCGCGTTCGTGGAACGGGGCGATGAGATCGTCGTTCTGGAAGATGGAACGGACCTGACACGTAACGCCAGAACGACCCGGCCCGTGGCCCGCTCATCCGGAATCGGCCTGGCCGTATTGGCCACCGAAGGCTTGAATCGTCCGGGTACCGTCCTCTCGCTCGACACCCCGGTTGACGGCGAGCGCCTTTCCTTCGTGGCGTTCCCACCGGCCGATGAACTCGCCAGCGGTGCCGAGCCGATCCGGGAACACGTTCGGCAGGCGGTGCAACTGGACAAAGTTGCGATCTCCACGGAAACACCCCTGCCCAACCTCAACGGGGCGTTACTGGATGGCTGCGGTTACCTGGCCGGCCTGGTGCTGGCAACAGGCGAACCGAGTCTTGCGCGGGACGTGCAGCCCGGCGTGATACTGCGGCCTCGCCTGGGCGAGGCCCTGGCTGAACTGGAGGTGACGCCCATCCGGCGTGCGTGCCGCTCAACCTCCACAGGCGCCGCACACTCGTTACAAGATAGCTCCGGTGAAGCCGAGACCGCGAACGGACCGCAGATGCTGGACCCGGACGACCTCCAACCTGCCGGGCCGGATCTTTCCCTGACGGAACCGACAGCGAACGAACATTCGCCGAACCGCGACTCACCAAAGCCTGTCGAGAACGAAGCCACCCCAGAGACGAAACCCGGCACGCCGGCGACCGACCCGGCCAGCGTCAGCCGTTCCGCGGTCGGGAATCAGCCGCGAGCCGAAGCAGCCAGTCCCTCCCGACCCCCTGCAGGCACCAGGACCTGGGTCTGGACACTGTTCTTTGGCGCGGCGGCAGGCCTGGCAGGTTGGTGGTTCGGCCGCCGCGGCGGGAAGGCTGTCACGGTTGAAGCAGGTCCGGACAGCGCAACGAATTCAACTCTCAGCCAAGCCGTGGCGCCATCCGCCACGACCCGCCCGGCCCCTGCTACCGAGCGGGTACGGGTCAACCTGGAAATCGTGTATCCGGACGGGCACAGCGAACATCAGCAGAGGGAGCTTGAAGTGGATGGCGCTGGCGTTCTGCTGGGCCGGGGACAGGCGGACATTGTTTTGCCAGACCTTTCAGTCAGCCGCATGCACGGACGTCTGCGCTTTTCCGGAGGTGGACTCACTTATGCCGACCTGGGATCGGAGGGCAACAGCTGGGTCGACGATATCGCTTGCCTGGAGGGTGAGGTTTTTTGCCTGGAGGCGAATTCACTGCTGCAGCTCGGCCACGTCCGTATTCAACTTTACCCGGACCGTCCTGACGGGAAAGCGCGGTGAATCACCAGACCAATACCCTGAGTCCGGGCGACCTGGTGGACGGCTTTCAAATTGAGCAGGCCCTCACTGCCAGCGCATTTGCTGTCACTTACCTGGTTTCCGACCCCGCGCTCGGAACGCGTTTCGTCCTCAAGGAATGTTTTCCTGCAGAGATTGCCCGGCGGGGAGAGGACAATGTCGTTTACCCGGCGAATGACGCCCTGCGAGAGCAACTGGAGCAAAGCAAGCGTACATTCCAGGATGAAAGTCGTCTCGCCGCCTCCGTGCAGTCACCGCATGTCGCACGGGTGCTGCGGTATTTCGAGGCCAACGGCACAGCTTACTGTCTGATGGCCTGGGAGCCAGGCCGAACACTCGAGAAGGCTCTGCGGGAACAAGGGACCCTGCCTGAAGCCCAGCTGCGCAAGTTGTTTACGGACCTGCTCGACGTTCTGACGCTGCTGCACGAAAAAGGCGTGCGTCACCTGGCACTCAGCCCTGAAAACCTCTACCTCACCGACCGTGGCGAGATCGTTGTCCTGGACTTCCGCGCGGCGGCCCTGCACCTCGCCGGTGCTGCACTGGCGCTGCAGCCGACGCCGTACACGGCGCCGGAGTCTCTGGAACCCGACCCTGGACCCGAAGCCGACTTCTACAGCCTTGCCGCCGTACTGTTTGAGTGCGCCACCGGACAGGTTCCAATCTCTGCAGCGGACCGCCGGAACAAGGTGGCCAACGGCCAACCTGACCCACTACCGGCAGTAGCCAGCCATGACCGGGAGAGCACCCTCGGCGGCCTGAGCGACACGATTGACCTTGGACTGAGACTGAATCCACAGGATCGCCCTTCCAACGCGCGAGCGTGGAGTAAACATTTCGCCAGCGTAGACTGGCGCCGACAGGTTGCGGCCCGTCCCGCAGCCGGTCAGCAGAACGAGGGTCGCGAATGGCTCACGCCGATGCTGCTGGGTGGCGTTCTGGCGGTCCTGGTTGTGGCGGTGTTGTACCTGCTGTTCTCTGATGCCCCCCAACCGCTCGACCAAGGGCTGGAAGCGACGCCGGAGGCGGCACAGCCGATCATCCCAACGGAGGAAACCGAGCGCTGGCAGGTGGCTTTGCGGGCCGATACGGTTCTGGGCTACCGGCGATTCCTGGAGGCCTTCCCGGAGTCCGTTTACCGCGCACAGGCAGAGATTCAACTCGACATCCTCGATGAACGGGCGTGGGTAACACTCGCAGCCGAAGACACCCGCGCTGCTTACCAGGACTACCTGGAACAATTCCCCGCGGGCGTTCACCAAACCGAGGCGCTACGGCGTATTGAGCAGATCGACCAGGCCGCAGCCAGCGCCGAACGAGAGCGCCTGGCGCGGGAACAGCAGGACGATGCCGACTGGCGCCAGGCCCGCGACAACCGGACCGTCGCAGCCATGGAGGGTTACCTGGCGGCATGGCCGGCAGGCCGCCACGTCGAAGAAGCCACCCGCTTGCGGCGAGAATTGAAAAACCAGGGCCTGGAAGAGCGGGCCTGGGAATCCGCCCGGAAGCTGAATAATCGCACCGGCTACCAAGCCTACCTGGACGCCTACCCTGCCGGTGAGCACAGCGCCGAAGCCCTGATCACGCTCGAGTACATGGATCTCTCACCCGGCAAAGCGTTTCGGGACTGCACTGATTGCCCGGCCATGATGGTGATTCCAGGCGGCGAATTCTGGCAAGGCTCTGCCGAAGACGGTGCGCTCGCCGCCTCGAACGAGAAGCCTCGCCGGGTTGTAAAAATTCCCCGGCCGCTGGCCGTCGGAATCCACGAAGTCACCTTCGAACAATGGGACGCCTGCGTGGCCGATGGCGGCTGCAGCCAACAGCCGACGGACAATGGCTGGGGGCGTGGTAACCGGCCAGTCATCATGGTGTCCTGGAACGACGCCCAGGAGTACGTGGGGTGGCTCAGCGAGAAAACACGACAGGAGTACCGCCTGCCCAGTGAGAGCGAGTGGGAGTATTTTGCCCGCGCGGGACTCGAGGGCGACTGGCTGGGTGGATCGCCCGCGCGCCTTTGCACCTTCGCCAATATCGCCGCGGCCGAGACCGGCTTTCGCTGGCAATCGCAGGCTTGTTCTGACGGCCACGCACTCGGTACGCTGCCGGTGGGCTCCCTGCAAGCCAATGCTTTTGGGTTACACGATGTCATCGGTAATGTGGCCGAATGGACGGACGATTGCATGAACCTGACCTACCTGGACGCACCCGCTGACGGTAGTGCCTGGGGACGCGGGATCTGCTCTTCCCACATGACGCGCGGGGGCTCCTGGGTCACGGGTGAACGGGAGACACGCCTGGCGGCCCGGTTCAACCTGGATAATGGCGACCGGAACGATTTCACCGGCTTCAGGGTCGTAAGAGCAGTACAGGACTGATGCCGTGATGCCCAACATGCGAAAAACATTTCAACCCATCGCCACCTGGTCGATTGCCGGCCTGCTGACCCTGGCCGTAACCGCTTCCGAAGCCCGGGCCCAGGACACCGAGGAACAGGCGCCCGGAGAGTCCAACAGCAGCCAGGAAACAGAGGTCAACGAAGACAACTATCGCCGCTTCATGGAATTGCGTGACCAACAGGTGCAGCGGCCCAACCAGCCTTACGCCGTGCTGGCCCCTCCTGGCAACCTGGAAAAAATGGAAAAACTGCCGGAGGAATCGCAAAAACACCTGCGTAACGAACTGCGCGGCATCATCCTCGAAGGCGAACGCTGGACACCCGCCGAAGCCGGCAAGGAGTACCCCTTGGTCGCCAGTGAAGCGGCCGAACGGGATCCGAGGCTACACAATATGGAAGCGGAAGCCTGGGCGGAGCTGGTGGAGAATTACCACGCTCGCGAGGCCGAAATCTTCGCGGCCGGCGCCAGGGCGCGCACGGCAACGGCAGACCCTGCAGCGGGCAAAAGCAACAACGAGAACGGTGGTAATGAGCCCGAACGCGGCCAGCAGGATCGCGGGCAGACGGGCCAGGCGGCGGGGAGTGCCGGGCACTCGGGACAGGCCGGAGCAAGCGACACGCCCGCCCCGCGCGAAGCCGGCGCGACGATGAATGCCCTGGAGTATTTGCAAAACGCACAAACCGGCGACGGTGCCAGGACGGAGGCACGAAATTCGGCACAGGACGACAGTCCCGGCCCACCCTCAGGGACCCCCTCCGCAGGCACGCAACAGGGAGCGAATGCCTCTGACGTCGCGCAGGAGTCGGGTGACCCCAGCAACGCTGCCGAAGCCGCCCAACTAGCAGACACTCAGTCACAGGACACCCGGCAGCAACTGGCCCAGCAGGAGTCGCAGGAAGGTTCACCGGGTACAGCACAGGACAGCGCCGAATCACAACCCGAGCAGTCGGCCGCCATGAGCGCCAACACCGCTCAGAACAGCGAAAACCCGGCCGAGCAAAGTCAAGATTCAGAAGCCCGTGAGGAAGTGATCTATCGTTCCGAGGGTGTGATCGCGATCCGGGACCTGGATAAACTCAAAGGGGTGGGAAAAGAAAGCGATAAGGGCGAAGAGGAAAAGGACGAGCGCGAAAAAGACGGGAGCTAGGGATTTCCCCGGTCATCCGGCTGACTTTCCGACAGCACAACGCCCTCCATCACCTGTTCGGCGACCTTCCCCGCATCTTCGTTGAACTCCGTGTGCCCGGTGTACTTGTACTCGGCAGCACGAATGTGACGATCAAAAGTGTCGTCCTGTATTTCATCGTCAAACATGCGCTGGTAGGCGTCCAGCTTGCCCCCGACCGATGCGATCGCTTCATCGGTGATGCGATCAAGTTCCCGGTCGAATTGCTCGTACTCCATCAGGTTGCGCAGCTCCAAAGTTCGCGAACGATACTGCATTAGCGCGGATTCGACGCCCGGGTCTTCGGCCAGGCCGGAATACAACACAGCGTCCGCCACGGCATTTCGGACCAGGATGGAATCCTCCCTGACCGCATCGATGGATACTTGCCCGATTGCTTCGGGAAATGCGTCTTCAAGCTGTTTCAGGCGCTGCCCCACCTCGGCCCCGTGCTCATGCGCCAGGCGAAACAGGTAGGCGGTACCGGCCAGCATGCTTTCCTGGTCCACGATTCGGATCAGCGGCGACTTCAGTTCGTCCGGATCGACGACCGGATCCTGGTCAACCCCGCCAGCATGCGTCTTTAATCCCGTCATCATGGCCTCGTTGACGCCCTGGCCGATCAGCAGGACCAGGTTCAGACGGCGGTACTGCTCCTGCGGCGAAAGATCAGCGTTCAGGGAAAGGTTGTCAGCCGAGACACCCGCAGCGCCCAGTAGCAGGATCAGTAGCAGCAAGTAAGGCTTCATGATCCGGGCGTTCCCCGGCCAAGCGACGCAAAACCCGCCCGCTTCCACAGCCCCGGGTCGCCGCGGCCCACGTCCACCCCGCCGCGATATTCCCGCAAGCTCGGCGCCTCACCGGGCTTCTCCACGCGAACCATGCCGTTCGGAACCCCGTCACTGAACTGGCCATCCAGGTAAATGGCGCCCGCTAGGCCCGGGCGACGCAGAACCATTGCGCCCGCACCGGACGCGCGCCCGCCGTCGGCGTAACCGACATATTCGACGGATGTTCCGTCTGCTCTCAGGGCTATGCCATATCCACGTCCGGCGGCCTCTCCGTCCCGGCACTGGCCGTACCAGCGCCCAACGGCATCGATTTCCGTACCCAGGAAGGCGCACTCCCTGTCAGTGCTGACCGCCATCGAGCGGATGCGTGACTGGTACAGGGTCAGGGTTTTGTTGCGAAATTCAGCGAATCCCCGCGCGGTGATGACCTCACGGGATTCCAGCCACTCCACCTGGACCGACATCTGCCGCTCGAACGCCGGAGCCATTCGAGCGACGAATGCTTCCGAGACCTCTTCCGATTCTGTGCGCGCATCAATGGACCGGTTCATGGCCCATACGGAACCGACCAGCGATACGCCGGTCAGCCCAGCCACCAGCGCCCCGCTGGCCGTGGTCGTCACTGTCGCGCCGTACACGGTTCCTGCCATGGCCAGTGCCGCTACCGCGGCGGTCATGTTCTGCACCCGGGCAAGGCGACGGCGCTCTTCCAGCATGCGGTATTCGGCCTCGATGATCTTGCGCATCTTGCCGCCGAAATCACCCTCATAAGTGCCCTGGTAAATCGTTTCGGACTGCGCTGAGAGAAACTCCAGTTCGGCGCCCACCAGAGCTTCGGCCAGGCGCAGTCGCGCCTGCACACTCTCGTCTTCGGACTGTACGAAAAATACGCGGGCGAGGTCCTCGTCAAAACGCGCCAGTGCCGCCTGTCGCGCGAAGAAAGTCGCCCGCGACTGGTCGACTTCGTTCAGCGTTTTGAGAATCCGCCGACTGGCGCCCCGAACGAAATCCCGTGCAAAGGGATCGTCAGCATACGTCTCTTCCAGGTTGACCATTAACTGGCCGTCCATCTGTATTTTCTCTACCGGGTAGGCCTCGATCGCCAGGCGGCGACTGGCCGAACTGCCCGCTGGACTCAACGGCAGCGCCAGAGACGACTGGCTGCGCTCCGCCAGGAAGGCAACGAAATCCAGCGAGGACTCACCCATCACCGGTTGCCCCTGGTAGCGCGACTGCAAGCGGGCCAGATTGACCGACTCCGCCTGTCGCCAGGCCGAGCTCGCCAGCGGTTCACTGGCAATGACCAGGCCATTGATCGCAGGCTGTACCCAGGCGTCGCTTTTCACGACGAACAACGGGGTGACCAGGTCGCCGAAGGTTACCGGCGGGGCGTCCATCATTTCATTGACATCGGGAAACGAATACACGTTGAAATCGACCGTCAGCACGCTCGGAACCTGCTCGGAGGCCAGTATTGGACGACTGTGCAGCTTGCGCTCCTCGCTCCAGTCGATGATATGGGGCGACAACAGCACCTGGTGCGCCGGCAGCGATTCGCGCAGTTCCCGGTACAAGGACATCGCGTAGTAACTGGATTTGGCGATCAGGGCCTGGGCGATACGGGCAGTCTGCGGCTTACCGTACTGGGCATAGGGCACTTCCCCACCAATGGCATTGACTGCGAATGAACTGACGTACAGGGTCTCGGCATCTGCGTGGATCATGGCCGGGTAGCGAATCACCACCAGCGCGGCAGCATCCGTGTCCACGGTCGTGGGCGCCTCCACCGCGGCGGCTTGGCGGTACAGGCTGCTGTCCTTGCCCTTGGCCATGCCGGCGCAACCGGACAGACCGGTGGCCAATAACAGCACCGCAAGGCCGGATATTGCCTTGATTGTCAGTGAATATTGCGTGTTAATTTGGGAAATTCCCCCATGAAAAAGCTTGCCATTCAGGCGATCAGGCATCCTATCAAAATACTCGCCCCAAAGGCCCTGATTCTTGCCAGACCTCGCAGAAAAAGAACAGTGCCAGGCGTTTTAGTTCCGTGCGAGCGCACAGAATATGCTTTGTATAAGTTCTTGCTAATCTTATACAAACATGACTTATGTCTCTTGTCAGGCAATTTTGACCGCAATACTGTGAAACTGCAGAGGTACATACCATAAGGAGGCAATACCAATGAGAATGCCCTATTGGCCTTTATACGCGGCTCCAGGCATCGTGCTTTTATGCCTGCATATGCCATTGGCAGCGCAGGAACAGGAAGAAGAAGCACAGCAGGCAGGAGCGATCGAGGAAGTCATCATCACCGGTTCGCGAATTTACAGGGATCCACTAAATGAAGTGGCCCCGATCATGAATCTCAGTGACGAGTACATTGACAACACCGGCCTGACCAACTTGGGTGCAGCACTGCAGCAACTGCCCATTATGGGTTCGGCAATAAACACCCGCTTCAACGTCCCGGGCAACTCGGGTTTTCCACAGGACGGCAACGGCATTGGTGCAGGAGCTGTGCAGATTTCCCTGCGCAACCTGGGTGCCAAACGAACGCTGGTGCTGGTTGATGGTCGGCGCTGGATCGCGGGTGCATCGGCATCCGGTGTGCCCAGCGTGGTGGATATCAACACCATTCCCGCAAATGTCATCGAACGAATTGAAATCCTGCAGGACGGTGCTTCCGCAATCTACGGATCTGACGCCATAGGCGGTGTGATCAACATTATCACCAAGCAAGATTTCCAAGGCTTCCAGGCTGACGCACAGCTCGGAAATTATATATCTGAGGGCGATGGTGAAGCAGGGAGCGTAGGCTTCCTTTTTGGTGCAGGCAACGACAACACCGAAATCCTTGTCAGCGCCAGTTACGACGATGAAGGCGAGGTCTGGACCGCAGATCGCGCTCAGTCCGCTTACCCCTTCCCTTTCGCCACGGACTGCCTTGCGGGCGGATGCTCCACGTTCATTCCCCAGGCCAGGGTTGTGTTGGGACCCAACTTCAATTACTGGGATGGCGCACTGAATGACGGCGTGTTGAACGACGGCATGGGCAACATTCCCTCCTGGGACCCGACTTCACCTGATGGCGGTGATTACCACGCCTTCACTAATGCAGACCGGTTCAACTTCAATGGACCGGGGTTCAATTACCTGCAAACACCCAACAGCCGCACCAACCTTTACGCCAACGTTGTGCACAGCCTGACGGACAACATCCGCTTCAACCTCAAGGCCAGTTACACCCACCGTGAGTCGCGAACCCAGGGCGCACCGGAACCATTCTACCTTGGTAACGGCAGCGGTAATCCGATCACGGACAATATGTTTATCAGTGCATTAAATCCATACAACCCATTCGGCGTAGATCTCTCGACGGCGAACGGAAATCTGGAGTTTATTGGCCGTCGACCACTGGAATCCGGGCCGCGAATTTTCGACCAGGATATAGACACCTACCAGTTCACCGCCGCGTTGGACGGTGATTTCGGCAACGAGCGTACCTGGTACTGGGACGTCTTCGTCACCTACGCTGAAAACCGTGGCTTCCAACAGAAACAGGGAGCACATGACGGCGCAAAAATGCAGATAGCGCTGGGGGACCCGGCCATCTGCGCCCAGGTGCCTGGCTGTGTACCATTCAACCTGTTCGGCGGCCAGGGGCCTGATGGAGAGGGTTCCATCACCCAGGAAATGCTCGACTTCGTCGGATATACCCAGCGTGACTTCAGTGAGCAGACACTCAAAAACGTTGGCGGCAACATTACCACCAGTGTCTACGATATGCCGGCAGGCAGCCTCGGATTTGCTGCCGGCTTTGAGTATCGCAAGCACGAGGGCTCATTCCAGCCCGATGAGGTTGCTGCCAGTGGCAACACCATGGGTATTCCCTCGGGACCAACGGACGGTAAGTTTGACGTCACCGAGTTCTACGCTGAAGTGATCGTGCCCCTATTGGCGGACCGTGCCGGGGCTCGTTACCTGGAATTGAATGCTGCGGCTCGCAGTTCCGATTATTCATCAGTGGGCCGTGAGTCAACTTACAAGATTGGTGCGTTGTGGCAGCCTTCGGATAGCCTTTCTGTGCGGGGATCGTTTTCCACGGGCATCCGCGCTCCAGGTATTGGCGAACTGTTTGGTGGAGGCGCCAGGGAAGACTTCCAGTTTGTTGATCCCTGCTCTGACGTTCTTGGCCTTGCGGGTTCCGCCAACAATGGTCATGACTCGCCCCAGCCGTCCAACGTCATCGCCAATTGCGCAACACTTGGCGTGCCCACAACCTTCGTGCAGCCAAACCCGCAGTTGAACGCGCGTTCTTCTGGCAACGAGAACCTGGTGGCCGAAACGTCCGACAACTATTCCTTCGGCCTGGTTTACAGCACCAGTTTCGAGCAGAACTGGATCAAAGGCCTGACGGTCTCACTGGACTGGTACGACCTTGAAATCGATGATGCCATTCAGGGTCGCAACCCCGGTGATGTACTGGATCTTTGCGCCGAAACCCTGGATCCCATTGCGTGTGGCAATATCAGCCGTGCTCCTTCGGGTGTCGTCAACATCGTCAATAACCAGTTGACCAATATCGGATCCATCGAAGCATCCGGCATGGACTTGGCGTTGAACTATATTGCACCGGAGTCTGACCTAGGCCAATTCAATGTGCGAATGATGGCGACCTACCTGGATGAGTACATTGAAAACACCCGAAACAGCGATGGCACCAGCACGAGCACCGATTTCGCTGGCACCATCACCGACCAGACCTTCCAGCGCGCCTTCCCCGAATGGCGACTGAACACCCAGGTCGGCTGGACCCTCAGCAGGTGGGATGCAGGCGTCGATTTCCGCTGGGTGGATGACTTGCTGCAACCGTCCGGAGACATCCTGAAATCCCGGTTTTATACGGATGTCCATGTTTCATTTAGCACAGTCGCGGATCGCGAGGACGGATGGCGGTTCACGCTGGGGGTCAACAACCTGTTCGACCAGGACCCCTCGGTTTGCCTCAATACCTGTGGCAGCACCAACATGAGTGCAGTGGTTCATGACCTGCCCGGACAGTTTGGATACTTCCGCGTGAGTTATCGTCACAAGTAAGCCGCTGCAGCTGCGGCAAAGAAATGCGGCCCCGGATTTCCGGGGCCGTTTTCGTTACAGCTCAGCTGAAACTCAGAGGTTATCGGTGATGTCCAGCCCGTAGGACTTGAGTGCTGTCGAGTGGATGAACGGGCCCACCCTACTCTGGCGCAGGAATGACCTCCTCCAGGCACTCCTCGTCTGCCATGTTGCGCGCCCACAGGGTGAAATCCCAGTGCTCGCCGGTCAGGCTGAGGCGCGCATCAACGGAGTGCGCTGGGTTCACCGACGCGCAGGTCACATTCGCGCCTGACCTTTCTGACAAGGGCCTTTGGACCTTCACGCTGGGTGTCGATAACCTTCTGGATGAAGACATTCCAACGTGTTACTCGTGTGATCTGAACAGCTTCGACGGAACCCTGTATCCCATTCAGGGGCCGTTCTGGTACTTCAGAACCACCTTCGCTATCGAGTAAGCCGCAGGAAAGACTCAGCTGGCCAAAAAAAAAGGCCCCGGAATTCCGGGGCCTTTTTCAACTCAGCACAAAATGTTGTGCGCTCAGGATGCTTCAGTACCTGAAGGACAACTCCACGCCGTAACGACGCTGGCTGGCCGGATGGTCAAAGGAACCGCCAAACTCCGGCGCCGGAATGACCTCCTGCAGGTAGTGCTCGTCCAGCAGGTTCGCGCCGAAAGCCGTCACGCTCCAGGATTCACCCGAAATTCCGACCCGTAAATCGACCAGCGAATAGGCGTCACGCCGGGAGACCGAGTATTCCGCGATGCCCAGCGCTCCCGCACCGATGCCGAAGCCCAGTTCGAACAACGGCATGAAAATGGTCGGCCGGTTGCCTTCCTGGACGGTGTGGAACCAGGTCTCACCGACGAAGCTGGCATTCACTGTTGCGAACAGGTCCAGCCCATTGCCCATCGGGAAATTCGCATCGACACCGACGTTGGCCGTGTAATCCGGCGTATACGGGGCCTTGTTGCCCACCGTATCCGGACGCGAGGAGTTGGCCTTGATCTCGGTATCCAGCCAGTTGGCGCCACCGTAGATGCGCCAGTTCTC
>JAHEFS010000031.1 GCA_024640045.1 Chromatiales bacterium
TGCCCCAGTTCCGCATGAGCGTACTGGTGTATGCGGAACGACCGGCGGATCGATTTATCCTGATCAACGGCCGGCGAAGGTTCGAGGGGGATGAATTACAGCAAGGCCTGGTGTTGCGGGAGATTCATCGGGAGGGCGCCGTATTCAGCTATCGTAATTACCGATTCATGGTGACCCAGTAGGGTTACAGCGGCCCGCAGCTGCTCATGTCCGATATCGTCACCAACTGGTCGCGTCGCCCGCCTGCCTCACCCTGGGTGACGCTGATGATCAGCCTGGCGTGCCTGTTCGCGGCGCTGCTGTATGCCAGTCTGTCACCGCTGGTGCAGCAGGCGGTAATCGAAATGGCGGGTGCGATCCCTGCCAGAACCATGCAGATGTTTTCCCGGCCGGTCGCCGAATGGCTCGACGGTGGGCTGCTGCCGATCCTGGCGGGGCTGTTCCTCCATTCCAGCTGGTTGCACCTGGCCGGAAATCTGGCCTATCTCTGGGTGTTCGGCATGCCGGTGGAACGATCCGCGGGCGGGTTTTACCTGGCACTTGTTTTCCTGCTGGGGGGAGGCATGGCCCACATCATGGTCTCCGTCCGGCTCCCGGATCTGGAGACGCCCATCATCGGCGCCAGTGGTGCGGTCTCCGCGGTTGTCGGTGCGTACCTCGGTCTTTTCCCATCTCGCCGGATTGGGCTCTACCTGCCGCTGGGCCTTTACATGCAGTTTGCCCAGGTTCCTGCCCTGGTGGTCATTGGCTCCTGGTTTACCCTGCAGTTGGTTTACTCCGTGTTCGGCCCCATTACGGGAACAGTGGCGTGGTGGACACACCTGGCGGGTTTCACGCTGGGTCTGATCTTTGCAATGCTCGCAAGGGCGATTTCGCACTTGCGAAACTGAAGGTGACAGCGGCTATGGCTGATAAGCAACTTTTCCGGATCGCATTCCACAACAATGGCAAGGTGTACGAATTGTATTGCCGTGAGGTTAACTCGAGTGGCCTGTGGGGTTTCATCGAGGTTTCGGGCCTGGTTTTCGGTGAAGGCGAAGGCGTGGTCATCGACCCTACCGAGGAGCGGATGCGCGATGAGTTTGATGGAGTCGAAGTGCTCCACGTGCCGATGCACAGCGTAGTGAGGGTGGAGGAAGTCAAGCGCAAAGGGCAAGCGGTTATCCGGGACCGGGAAAGCGGCGAGAAAGTGACGCCATTTCCGATCTCTCCACCACGTTCAAGAAACTGACGGCGCGGTGGCCCGTTCAGTTAAATCCAGCTTGCTGCGCCTGTAAGCTGTCCAGGGCTTGTTCCCTGGCATCCTCCCCCTCACCAGTCGTGATATCCGGTTCAATACCTTGACCCTGAAGTGACTGGCCCGAAGGTGTGAAGTAAAGGGCGGTCGTCAGTTTGAGTGCGGAACCGTTCCGCAGATGCAGGATGGACTGGATGGAGCCCTTGCCATAGGTCTGCTGTCCAATAATGCGGGCTCGTCCATGGTCTCTCAGTGCACCGGCCAGTACTTCGGAAGCGGATGCGGTCGATCTGTCGACCAGTACAGCCAAGGGCGTGTCGTCGACCCACTGGCCCGGGTGGGCATGAAACTCCAGCTGCGTTGCCGGGTAACGGCTGCGTGTGTTGACGATCATGCCGTCGTCGAGGAAGCCATCGGCGATGGCGACGGCGGACTGCAAGGTGCCGCCGAGATTGCCGCGTAAATCGAGAATGATTCCCGCCAGTGGTGCGCCCTCCGGTCGTTGAAACTGTTTCAGTTTCTCGCGAAATTCGAGGTGCGTGTCCTGGTGGAAGTGACTGATCCCGAGGTAGGCGATATTGGGCCCTGCCCATTCACTATGAACGCTGATGCTATCGCTCTCTCCGCGGGATACGCTGTCCAGGACCCGAAATTCTTCCTCATCGATGAACGCGGAGTAACCATCGGTGGTCTCGCTGACCATGCCCCGCATGGCAGCCTGCAGCAGGGTTTTATCGTCGATTTCCTCGATGTAATTGCGCCTTAATTGCTCAAAAACGTCAGTAAATGTCCGCAGGTCCTGCAGGGTGAGCTGTGCTGCCTCTTCCGCTTCCCCGGATGCAGTGGCGACCCGTTCAGGCGTGCCCACCAACAGGATCAGCAGGGTGAGGAATGCGGTCGTTCGTGAAAGGTGAAAATTCATATCGCTGCGTCTGAATATTATGGGCGCTTTAACCAGCTTGCCGGATCCATTGCCTGACCGTTACCGCGCAATTCGAAATAAAGGCCCTGACCGGATCCCGGATTGTCGCCAACGGTGGCGATGGCCTGCCCCGGTTGCACCCAGTCTCCCGGTTCGAACAGCAGGCTCTCATTGTTACCATAGAGGCTCATGAAACCGTCGCCGTGGTCGATGATCATGATCAACCCGTAGCCACGCAACCAGTCCGCGTAGGCGACCCGGCCATAGGCGATGGCCCGGACTTCGTCACCGCCGTCGGCCGCAATCAGCCAGCCCTGCCAGTTCATTCCGCCCGCCCGGTTCTGCCCGAATGCGTGCAGAACGCGACCCTTGAGCGGCATGGGCAGTTGGCCGCGGAGTTCCCGCGGATGCTGATACTGGCCGAGTTCAGTTGGAATATCAGCCAGGGCATCCGCCAAGCGCTGAAGCAAAGCCTCCAGGTCGGCCTGGTTGCGCGACAGCTCTTCCAGCCGCGCCTGGTCGTTCGCAATCTCCTGCTCCAGCCCGGCCAATAGCAGCTTGCGCTGGTCACGGCTGTGCTGGAGATCCTCGACGGCGCCGCGACGCTCGTCCAGCACCCCGCGCAGCGATTGCAGTACAGTGTCGATCTCGGCCTGGAGTCGCTCCAGGGTAGCCAGCGCGGTGCGCAGTTCCTGAATCTCCTCCGCGTTGGCTTCGCTGAGGTAATCGTAATACGCCAGCATGCGACTGAGCCTTGCCGGACTGTCCTGGTTGAGTAACAGTTTCAGGCGTGACTCGCGCCCCATCCGGTAGGCGGCAACGATTTGCAGGGTCAATTGGTCACGGCGGTCTCCCAGGTCAGCCAGGTAGGCCTCACGCGCGTCGCGTAGCCTGTCCAGTTCGGACTCCTGTTCGCCGATCCGGGTTTCGACCCGGCGCAACTCCAGCGCGGCCGACTGTACCTGCAAGTCCAGTGCTCGCAATTCGGCCTGCTCGCCCTGGAATCGTGCCCGGGATTGCGTCAGTTCATCCTGGAGTTGGCTGATTTCGTTTTTCAAGGCCGCCAGCCGGGCCTCGGCATCGTTGCGAGACAGGCCAGGTTCGTCGGCGAAAACCAGCCCGATCGACAAAGTCAACGCCAGGCCAGTGCAGGCAGAGTGGCGCTGGCCCATATCAGTGCGCGCTCAGGCGACGCTGCGTTCGGACCCGCGCAGCCGGACCAGGGGCTGGCCGGTCATTACCTTGGGGCAGGGCAGGTCGAGCAGGTACAGCATGGTTGGGGCGATATCGCGCAGGGAGCCTCCGTCGGCCATGTCACCTTCCCGCCCTTCGTACACGAACGGGACCGGGTTGGTCGTGTGCGCGGTATGTACCTGGCCGCTGTTGGCGTCCGTCATTTGCTCGACATTGCCATGATCGGCGGTTACCAGCAGTTCTCCACCTGTGTCGGCCAGGGCCTTGCGGACGGTTGCGAGGCAGCGGTCAACCGCTTCCACGGCGGCAATCGCGGCATCGAGTTTACCCGTGTGGCCGACCATGTCCGGGTTGGCGATATTGCAGATGATGACGTCGTAATCGCCTGAGCGAATGGCCTCATTTAGGCGCTGCGCCACCATCGGCGCGCTCATCTCGGGTTGCAGATCGTAAGTGGCCACGTCGGGTGACGGAATCAGGATGCGGTTCTCACCGTCGTACGGTGTTTCCTCGCCGCCGTTGAAGAAAAACGTAACGTGTGCGTATTTTTCGGTCTCGGCTATCCGCAGCTGACGTAGCCCATGTTTTGCGAGTACCTCGCCAAACAACTCGGGTAGCGTCGCCGGTGGAAACGCGATTGCAACGGGCAATCCGGCGAGGTATTCAGTCATGCAGACGAAGGAAGAAAGCGCGGGACGCTGGCGCTCGAAGCCGTCGAAAGGAGCTTGAACGAACGCTTGGGTCAACTCGCGTGCGCGGTCCGCCCGAAAATTGACAAACAGGACGGTGTCGCCATCGCGGATACCCTGGTATCCATCGATGACGGTGGGCTGGACGAATTCATCGCTCTCGTCGCGGCTGTACGCCTGCTCCAGGGCTTCCAGGGCGGTGGCCGCGTGGTTGGGGGTTCCTGCATTGACAAGTGCGTCCCAGGCGCGCCTGACGCGGTCCCAGCGTTGATCGCGGTCCATGGCATAGTAGCGGCCGGCGATAACACCAAACCGGGCCTGTTCCAGCGCGTCCAGTTGGTCCTGCATGCGCTCTATCGAGGGCCTCGCGCTGCGCGGTGGCGTATCCCGGCCATCCAGAAACGCGTGGACCACAATGCGCCGGGCACCCCGGCGCGCAGCCAGTTGCACCGTTGCCAGGAAGTGTTCTTCGTGACTGTGAACTCCGCCAGGCGAAAGCAATCCCATGATATGTACCGCGCCATCATTTCCTATGCTCTTGTCTACCGCCTCGCACAGTGCCGCGTTGTCGAAGAAACTGCCATCGCGGATGGCGAGGGAAATACGGGTGAAGTCCTGGTAGACGACCCGTCCTGCGCCGATATTCATGTGCCCGACCTCGGAGTTGCCCATCTGCCCGGCTGGGAGGCCGACTGCTTCCCCCGATGTCTCGAGTGTGCAATGAGGCGAGCTGCGCCAAAGCTCGTCCCAGGTCGGCGTGTTGGCCTGACTGATGGCATTGTCGGGCGCACCCTCGCGACAACCCCAGCCATCGAGGATCATCAGGACCAGGGGTTTGTGGGTTGGCTTGCTGCTCATGAGGTTAACTCCTGCCCTGCGTGCGGCTCGGCAAACTTGCATTTTCCCCGGCCCGCCTCCAGATGATGCGGGCCTGCTGCACGAAATGGCGCATTATCCCATATATGGGTACGCAGTCGAGATTGCCACTTGCAAGCGGAGCCGGGCTCTGGATAATGCCCGTCGGCGCGCATGGCGGAGGAACAACATGGAACAATGGCTTGAGTTTGCCGGTAATCACCCCCTGCTTTCCAGCGGGTTCGTCGCCGTGGTGGCGATATTGATCTGGACCGAGATATCGGGCCGGACCCGGGGGTTTCGTGAGTTGAGTCCCGCTGAAGCCGTACCGATGATCAACGGCGGGAAGACGGTGGTGGTGGATATTTCACCGGTCGCCGAATTCAATCAGGGGCATATTGTCGGGGCGAAGCATTTTGTGCCGTCGCGATTTGCCAAGCCGGATCCGGAAGTGGAGAAGCTCAAGGGTTCCTCGGTCCTGGTTGTTTGCAAGAGCGGCCAGACGGCCCTTTCAACTGCTGCGGCGCTGGTCAAGCTCGGAGTCGCCGAGGTTGCCGTGCTCAAGGGGGGTATGGCGCAGTGGAAATCCGACAACTATCCCGTGACGCGCGCGTGAGCGATCGGCGCCCTGAACTGGCCTTGTCGCTGGTCAGGTGAGATAATTAATCCTTTCCGTTCGGGGCTCAGGGCGGAACCCTTCATTTAACAGAGAGATAAAGAATCATGGCAGACGAACAAAACCAGGATGCGGGCGCTGCTGCTCAGCCGCAGGCTGACCAGCCGCAGTTCTCGCTCCAGAAGATTTACACCAAGGACCTGTCCTTCGAGTTGCCCAACGCGCCACAGGTGTTCCAGGAAACCGGACAGGCCGAGGTCAAGCTGAACCTGTCACAGCGGGTCAACAATATCGCGGAAGGCGTGTACGAGGTCGTTCTGGCAGTCACGGTCACCGCGACTTCAGACGAGAAGACAGCCTATCTTGCCGAAGTGCACCAGGCGGGTCTGTTCAGCATCTCTGGTTTGCAGGAGCCACAGTTGCAGGCGGCCCTGAACACGTTGTGTCCGCACACCTTGTTCCCCTACGCCGCTCGCAGCGTGACCGACATGGTCGCCGCTGGTGGTTTTCCGCCACTGGTGCTGCAGCCGGTTAATTTCGATCAGGTCTACGCGCAGCGGATGAGCCAGGCGGCTGCACAGGCCGAGACCTCAGCCGACATGGAGGTTCAGGGTAACGCCTGAACCCGGTTCTTGATCCGAGACCCAAAATGAAAGGCGCGGTGGCCTCAGTAGCGGTGCTTGGCGCCGGTTCCTGGGGCACCGCGCTGGCCATGCAACTTGCCCGCAGTGGTCATCGGGTGACTCTGTGGGGGCGCGATGCCACCCAGATTGCCGAGATGAACCATTCCCGGCGCAACCCGCGTTTTTTTCCTGACCTCGAATTGCCCGCCGGGCTGACCGGTGAGACATCGTTACAAGCAACGGTAGAATCAACCGACCTGCTGTTGTTGGCGACCCCGACCCACGCATTCTCCGGTTTACTGGCCCGTATTTCTCCCTGGCTCCAGGGCCGCGGCCTGGCGTGGGCGTGTAAGGGGTTCGAGCCGGGCAGCGGGCGCTTTCTGCACCAGGTGGCGATCGATTATCTCGGTCCCGATGCGTCCATGGCTGTGGTCACGGGTCCCTCCTTTGCCAGCGAGGTCGCACGAGATTTGCCGACGGCGGTCACAGTAGCCGGGAACCATGACGCGTTTACCCGACAGGTTGCCCGGGCGCTGCACGCAGGCAGTTTTCGCGCCTACACCAGCAATGACATGATTGGCGCCGAGTTGGGTGGCGCGGTCAAGAACGTGTTGGCCATCGGTACCGGCATCTGTGACGGACTGGTCCTGGGTAATAATGCCCGGGCAGCGCTGGTGACGCGCGGACTGGCGGAGATGATGCGACTTGGGCAGGCACTGGGAGCCCGGCCCGAAACCCTCATGGGCCTGGCCGGCATGGGGGACCTCGTGCTGACGTGTACCGGTGAAGAGTCTCGTAATCGACGGCTGGGCCTGGCCTTGGGTCAAGGCCAATCCGTCGCTGCCGCGGTTGCCGGAATAGGGCAGGTGGTCGAAGGGGTGGCGGCTGCCCTGGAGGTTCGCCGCCTGGCTCTTCAGTACGAAGTGAAAATGCCTATATCCAAGCAGGTTCATGGAATCCTGCACAAGGGCTGGGACTCTGAAGAGGGCGTGCGCCGCCTGCTGGCACGGGAACAGAAGCCCGAACATTTGCCGCGCTGATAACAGCGAGACTCGAATCTAGTCCGCGTTGCCGAAGCCCAGTTGCCTCCAGGCTTCGTACAGCGCGACTGCCACGGTATTGGACAAGTTGAGACTGCGACTACCCGATCGCATGGGTAAGCGCACACAGTTTTGCGGACCCAGTTCCCGCATCAGGCTGGAAGGCAGGCCGCGGGTCTCGGGGCCGAACAACAATCCATCCCCACCTTCGAAACTCACTTCGTCGTAACGCCGGTCGGCCCGGGTGCTGAAGGCGTATACCCTTTGGGTCGCCCCGTCTTCCACGAAAGCTTGCCAGTCGTTGTAGCGCCGGATACAGGCGAGCTCGTGGTAGTCCAGGCCAGCCCTTTTCAGGCGCGCGTCCGTCAGCTCGAAACCCAAAGGCTCGATCAGGTGCAAGGTGGCACCGGTGTTGGCGCACAAGCGAATGATGTTACCGGTATTGGGTGGAATCTCCGGTTGGTAAAGGATGACGTTCAGCATGGATTGCCCCAGTGCAAAAAACCCTGCCCGATTCATCCGGGCAGGGCTTTATCATACTGGCTCGGACCGCTGAGCGATCAGTCGTGATGCACTTTCTTCTTGATCAGGATGACTTTTTCAGCCGCTTGTCCCTGCACCTCACTGGCGTCCTCGTGCAGTCTGATGACGTGCAGGTCGCCCTCGATATCCTCGAGGTTCATCACGCCCTCGTCATCCTCGGATATCCAGACGTTGTGTTCGGCGCATTCTTCCTCGTCATCGCACTCAACCGTGATTTCATGTCTGATGATATGCCGTTGTTGCACGTCTGCTCCGGGTTCTGCACTGACTTCGGCCGAATCGCTGATCCACACCCTCTCGTCACAGTCGTCCTCAGTAGTGCAAGTGATCTCGATCGTCTTGTGCAGACCTTCATGTTCCGCATGCACTGCGCTGCCAGAATCAAAACTCATTTCCAGTAACTCGCCATCGACGTAGACTTCAACGCCGTCCTCGGTACGCAACAAATCGATGGTCTTGCCGTTGTCGGTGACGATGGTTTCGGACTCTCCGATGGCCAAATCACTGATATCGGTCTCCACGAGTTCAAAATCATCCGTTTTGAGGGCGATGACAGAATGGACTGCGGGGGCCTCATCGGAACTCTCTGAAGCCAGGGCGGGAATAGCGCAACAGGCAGCCAGCAGGGCGGGTATCAGCGACAAAGATCTTTTCAAAAACATGGGCAATCCTCCGGATTGTGTTTGGATTTGCGACGAAGCGAAAGCCCGGCAGCGCCGGAATTCAGCCTTTCAAGTACCAGACGCAGGTTTGCAAGATAGCGTCGCAATGAAAATAAGCAGCTGAAATACCAACGAATAATAGCCGGAATTGGGTCAATTCGGTGAATTTTTGTTCAATTTGACAGCCCGTAGGTTCCGGCGTATCTTTTGACCCCTCCAACACAATATCTTGTGTCGAAATGTGGATGACGGCACAATACGTTGTGTTTATAATTAAACAAAACCAAATAATTACACGGAAAATCTAATGAGCAGCGTGCGAGTTGAGGCGATTAGCACTGATTCACAAGCAATTCCTTTCCAGGATGCGTCTCTGGATATCTGGGACAAGAAGTACCGCCTGAAGTCCAAAATCGGGGAAATCGTCGACGAAACCATCGATGACACCTATAAGCGGGTGGCACGTGCCCTGTCGCGGGTAGAAAAGACCCGGGAACTGCGTGAAGAGTGGTACGCGTCGTTCCTGTGGGCGCTGCGACGGGGTGCGATCCCGGCCGGGCGGATTACCAGCAACGCGGGCGCAGAGGCGTACAAGCCGGCGACATCGACCATCAATTGCACGGTCTCTGGAACGATCCAGGATTCCATGAATGGCATCCTCGACAAGGTTCATGAGGCAGGCCTGACACTGAAGGCCGGTTGCGGTATCGGTTACGAATTTTCCACCCTGCGGCCCAAGGGCGCGTACGTCTCGGGCGCCGGTGCGTATACCTCCGGACCGCTGAGTTTCATGGACATCTACGACAAGATGTGTTTCACGGTATCCAGTGCCGGTGGTCGTCGTGGGGCCCAGATGGCCACATTCGAAATAGGCCACCCCGATGTCATGGATTTTATCCGCGCCAAGCGCGAAGACGGCCGTCTTCGGCAATTCAACTGCTCACTGCTCATTACCGACGAGTTCATGCAAGCGGTCGAATCGGACGAAGCCTGGCCGTTGGCGTTTCCAATCAGCGCCAAGGAAGCCGGCGAGTTGGACCTGGAAGACGAGGAACAGGTGCAATGGCGCGAGTGGCCCAACACGGACGATTACGTGACGCGCGAAGATGGGTTGGTGGCTTGCCGTATTTTCAGAAGAGTGCCCGCCCGGCGCATGTGGGACATGATCATGTCGTCGACCTACGATTTTGCCGAACCCGGTTTCATTCTGGTCGACCGAATTAATGAAATGAACAACAACTGGTTCTGTGAAAATATTCGCGCAACCAACCCGTGTGGCGAGCAGCCGCTGCCACCCTATGGAGCTTGCCTGTTGGGTTCGGTCAACCTGACCCGTTTCGTGGAAAACCCATTCACCGAAGCCGCGAGTTTCGCCTGGGAAGAGTACCGGAAGGTCGTCAAGATTTTTACGCGAATGCTCGATAACGTGGTCGAAATCAATGGCTTGCCACTGGGTAAACAACGTGACGAAATCGTGCGTAAACGCCGTCATGGCATGGGTTTTCTGGGGCTGGGATCGTCCATGACGCTGTTGCGTATGAAGTACGGTTCGCCCGAATCCGTCGAGTTCACCGAGCGGGTTGCGCGAGAAATGGCAGTGGCTGGCTGGGAGGAATCGTTGGACTTGTCGCGGGAGAAAGGCCCGGCGCCGATCATGGAGGAGTCCTTCACGGTCACCGCCGAGATGCTGCGCAAACGGCCGGAAATGGCCGCTGACGGTTACCACGTGGGTGATCAGGTAGAGGGCCGGGTTTTGCACGGCCGGTATAGCCGCTATATGCAGAAAGTCGCCGAAGTGGCGCCCGAGTTGGTCGAACTCCTGATCGAAGAGGGGGCGCGTTTTACCCACCACACATCGATTGCACCGACCGGGACCATTTCGCTGTCGCTGGCGAACAACGCATCAAACGGTATCGAGCCCAGTTTTGCCCACCACTACAATCGAAACGTGATCCGCGAGGGGCGCAAAAGCAAGGAGAAAGTCGAGGTTTACAGCTATGAGTTGCTGGCCTACCGCGCCCTGGTGAACGCGGCGGCTGAAGCCGATTGCAGCGAAGCGGACAAGGCGCTGCCCGAGTTTTTCGTATGTTCGGACCAGATTACGCCGAAAGAGCACGTCGATATCCAGGCCGCAGCCCAGATCTGGATCGACTCATCGATATCCAAGACAGCGAATGTGCCCACGGACTATCCTTTCGAGGATTTCAAGGATATTTACACCTATGCCCACAGTAAGGGCCTGAAGGGCTGCACGACATTCCGTTTTAATCCCGAAGCATTCCAGGGTGTCCTGGTAAAGAGCAAGGATTTGGCCAATACGACCTATCGGTTCGTGCTGGCGGACGGCGAGGTGGTCGAAGTCAAGGGTGATGAGGAAATCGAATATGACGGTGAAACCCACACCGCGGCCAACCTGTTTGATGCGCTGAAGGAAGGCTACTACGGCAAGTTCTGAAATGCCCAGCATTGGCGTGCCGGCACCAACACTAAAACTGACAAGACAACGGTCATTAAAAGCGAGGCTGCCGACCACGGCCCCACAGGTACCTGAAAATGCCCATCAAGATTAATGCAAAAATTGTCGGCTACGAAGTCGCGAAACCAGAAGAAGAAAGAGCCGCAGAAGCGGCAGCCCAGCAGGAGCGGGAAGAGCGGGGTAAAGCCAAAGTCATCCGTATGACCGAACAGGTCAAGCGGCCTGAAGGCATGGAGTCACTGGAGGGTTCCACCTACAAGATCAAGACTCCGCTGGATGACCACGCGATGTACGTGACCATCAACGATATCGTGTTGAATGCGGGCACGGTGCACGAGTCGCGGCGCCCGTTCGAGATTTTCATCAACTCGAAAAACATGGATCACTTCCAGTGGATCGTGGCCCTGACCCGCCTGATGTCGGCTGTTTTCCGCAAGGGCGGCGACGTGACCTTCCTGGCCGAGGAATTGCAGGCGGTCTTTGATCCCAAAGGCGGCTATTTCAAACCTGGCGGCAAGTTCATGCCCTCTATCATCGCAGATATCGGTGCGGTCATAGAGCACCACCTGCAGAAAATCGGCCTGATGGAAAAAGAAGAACTTTCCGAACAGCAGCAGTTGATCCTCCGCGAGAAGCGGGCCGAAGCAGTGGCGGCCGCGGAAAAAAAAACCGTAGCTGAAACGGCTTCAGCGGAAGCGGCAGCCGCGGACGAACCGGGATACCCAGCCTCAGCGACCTTGTGCCATAAATGCCACACCAAGGCCGTGGTGGTCATGGACAATTGCGCGACGTGCCTGTCCTGCGGTTATTCCAAGTGCGGTTAGGCCGGGGATCGGTGTAGTACCCTGCTTAAATGAGGGCTTACGTGCCCTGCCATCATTGATCCGCTGGTGATCAGAGTGTTTCGTTTCCCATCCGTCGGAATTTCCAACCTTTCACTGCTGTGGCACTTTTCGCCGCGCTTGCCTGGGTGTGGTCGGGCTCTACGAAACTCATGATCACCTGGCCGGTGCTCTGTGCAGCGGGTCTGCTGCTGAGTCTGGCGGGGGAATACCGGGATCACCTCCTCTTGACTGCATCCGGAAAGATGCTGGCCGCAACCTCGTACGTGGGCCTGGCCGTTACCCTTGGGGCGCTGGACGCACGCTGGAGTGGTGTTCTGCTGTTGGGCATGTGTTTTTGCTGGCTTGGCGACTTGCTGTTGCTCTCTCGCAACAGCCGGCGACTTTTCGTGGCCGGTCTGGCGGCGTTCCTGCTGGGACACCTGGTGTTTTCGGCGGCGTTCGTGGTCAGGGGGCAGGCGGGAATTATTTTCGGAGCGGCCGCGGCCGTGATGGTGGTCTTCTCCCTCCTGGTGATTCACTGGCTACGGCCACATCTCGAGCAGCGCATGCGGGCACCGGTCATTTTTTACGTTATTGCCATATCGGTCATGTGGGCAACGGCGATGGGGTCGGCTGCGGTCCTTGGCAGCAGGTTCCTCGTCGCCGGCGCGACCTTGTTCGTCCTTTCCGACCTTGCTGTCGCCCGCAACCGATTCGTTTCGCCCGGGTTTTTCAACCGCGCCTGGGGGTTACCGGTCTACTTTTCAGCCCAACTGCTGCTGGCCTGGTCAGTTACCCCATAAAGGCGGGCCGGCGCTGGCCGGCCCGGTAGCGTCAACGGCAATGGGTCGGGTGGGTTTGCGTCCAGGTCTGCTGGCCATCTCGACGTAACCGGACCTCAAAACAATCGCCGTAAGAGTCGCGTTGGTACCAACGATTCTGTTGCACGGCATAAGGTTGCCTGGCGGCGTATCCGTGATTGACGATCGCGAATCCAGCGGGCCGAGGGCGGTCCAGCGTGGTCACCACGGTGCCCAGGATGACGGCCCCGGCGGCCAGGCGCAGTGCATCTTGATGATGTCGGTGGCCGTGTAACTTTCCTGACGGTTGATGGCGCCCATGAACGCGATAGGGCGCCTGGCGCGGCGCATAGGTCCGACTGGGGTAACCATGGGACTTGCCATAATTTCCATGGCCCCCGGCACCCGCCTCAACCGATCCCGCTGCGATCATCAGGGTAGCTGCGAATATAGCGATCGATAAAAACCTTTTCATGATGTGACACCTCCGGTGGTTTCTGAAGCTCGCGTTCAGGCTAGTCGCTGTGCGCTGAATGGATCCTGAACAGGGAATTGGACGCTGTTATCATGTCGCGATGCCGGATTTCGCCAAAGTTCTTCACGCCAAACGGGATCGATCCGGGTTGAGCGCCGAAAGCATCCGTGAATTCGTCCGAGGCATCACGACGGGCGAGGTCACCGATGCTCAACTGGGCGCTTACACGATGGCGGTTTGCTTCAGCGGGATGAGCATGGAAGAGCAGGTCGCGTTGACTCTGGCCATGCGAGATTCCGGCCAGGTCATGCGTTGGCCGGAACTGGATGGACCGGTGCTGGACAAGCATTCCACGGGAGGCGTGGGCGACGTGGTCAGCCTCATCCTCGGGCCGCTCCTGGCGGCCCTTGGGGCTTTCGTACCGATGATCTCCGGACGCGGCCTCGGTCATACCGGGGGCACGTTGGATAAACTGGAAAGCATCCCGGGTTTCGACACGCAACCGGATTTGCAGCGTTTTCGGGGCATGGTTCGCCAGGCTGGTGTGGCCATCATCGGCCAGACCGACGAACTCGCCCCGGCCGACCGACGGGTTTATGCAATCCGGGACGAAACTTCGACGGTACCCGCCATACCCTTAATTGTTTCTTCTATTCTCTCGAAGAAGCTGGCGGAGGGGCTGGACGGGTTGGTGCTGGACGTGAAGACGGGCAACGGTGCCTTCATGCGCGAACCGGAGCGGGCGAGGGCATTGGCAACGGAACTCGCAACTGTTTCCGCTGGGGCAGGGTTACCCTGCAGCGCTCTGATTACGGATATGAATCAGCCGCTGGCCTGGAGTGCTGGCAATGCGCTGGAAGTGCGCGAGGTCATGGATTTCCTGGTGGGTAAACGTCATCCGCGTCTCGAGGCTGTCACCAGGACCCTGGCTGCGGCCGCTTTGCGCCAAGGCGGGCTTGCCGGCAATGACGGCGAAGCGCTCGAAGCGATAGATTTTGCCCTGGATTCGGGCGCCGTTGCGGAGTGCTTTGCAAGAATGGTTGCTGTGCAGGGAGGGCCTGCCGACTTGCTGGAACGACCGGACCGCTATTTGGGAGAAGCTCCGTTATGCAAGCCCCTGTTGGCCGAGCAAGCGGGGGTGGTGCAGGCGATCGATACACTGACGGTGGGTCTGGCGGTTATGTACCTGGGTGGCGGGCGGCAGAGAAATACGGATAAGATTGACCCACGGGTAGGTTTGACCGGTTTGTGCAGCCTGGGTGACCCGGTGGAACCGGGTATGCCACTGGCACAAATTCATGCTGCAACGGAAGAAGGCTGGCAGCAAGCGGCTGCAACATTAAAGGCCGCGATCGAAGTCGGCCCAGGTGCATTGGAACTCCCCCCCATAATTTATGAACAGATTGACAGGAATCGCAAATCATCATGAATGGCACTCCTCACATCCAGGCTGAACCCGGAGACTTCGCGGAACTGGTGCTGATGCCCGGAGATCCGCTGCGTGCACAGGCCCTGGCTAAACAACACCTCCAGGAAGCACGGGAAGTCAACTCTGTTCGCAACATGCTCGGTTACACCGGCACCTGGCGCGGCCGGCCAGTCTCCATCATGGCATCCGGCATGGGCATGCCCTCGATCAGCATCTATGCGCACGAATTGTTCACACACTTTGGCGTGCAGCGCATTGTCCGGGTGGGGACTTGCGGAGGGTTATTGCCCGAGATGCGCCTGGGCGATCTGGTGCTCGCTACATCCGCGAGCACCGACTCCGCCATGAACCGGCAGCGATTTCACGGCTGGGATCTTGCTGCCGCGGCGGACTTCACCATGTTGCGGCAGGTTTGGGAGTCCGCCCGCAGGGCGGGCATCGACGTACGGGCTGGAGAGGTATTTTCCACGGATTATTTCTATCATCCCGACCAAGCGTTTGTCGAAAAGGTACAGGCGATGGGCATTCTGGCCCTGGACATGGAGAGTGCTGCCTTGTTCTCACTGGCTCGCTTTCACGGGTGCCGGGCCATGACACTGCTGTCGGTCAGCGATGTGATACCCAATGGAGAACACGCTTCTACCGATGCCCGACAAAACGCTTTCGGGAATGTCATTGAGGTTGTGCTGACGGCCTTGCTGGAAAGCAGTGATGAGTGAGCACACCTCGTCGCAGGCGATAATGCAGCTCGCAGCCCAGGCACGGGCAGCCAGTCAGCATGCCTATTCCCCCTACAGTGGCGCTCAGGTGGGTGCAGCGGTCACGGCGAGTGATGGACGTGTGTTTACGGGTTGCAACGTCGAGAATGCTTCCTACGGCCTGACCCAATGTGCTGAGCGCAATGCTTTGGCGACTGCAATCGCTGCCGGGATCGCGCCCCGATCCATGCGGTCTCTGGCTATTTACGCCACTGGATTTTCGGTGCTGACTCCCTGCGGAGCCTGTCGCCAGGTCATGAGTGAATTGCTGGCGGAAGATGCCATGATTCACTCCTGCAGCGAGGAAGGAGAAATTCGGAGTTGGGGCATATCCGAACTTTTCCCCGAGCCCTTTACGCTCGAGTGAACGACCAGGGGCGACAAGGGGAAGCGGCATGAAGCCAGCCAATGGTTCCAGGCGAGCTTTTCTGCACCACGTCACGCGGGCGCTGGGCGGATCCTGGCTCGCGGCGAGCCTGCCGGCAATGGCAGCGGCGGCTGAACTGGCTGTTTCGAGACAAGCCCGGGGTGAATCGTGGAAAATCCTGGACGTTTCGATGGCCGTGACTCTTGGTGCAGTTGCCGATCAAATCTTTCCAGCCGATGAAACACCCGGTGCGGTGGAAATCGGGGCCGTGCGCTTCATGGACGCGGCGCTCGAAGGGTTCATGGCCAGCGCTTTGCCTGTGCTGCGCAACGGTTGTGGCGACCTGGATCAGCGTGCCATGGAAGCTTACTCCAGGGTTTTTGGTGACCTTGACTCTGCCGAGCAAATAGAACTGCTGCGACTGGTCGAAAACACGCCATTTTTCGGAATCGCGCATTTTCTGACCTTGTGCGGCGTTTTTGCCCTGCCGGCCTACGGTGGCAACCGCGAGCTGGCGGGTTGGCGTCTTCTTGAATTCGAACCGCGGCATAAATGGGTCCCACCCTTCGGGCACTATGACGCCCAATATCGGGAGGGGCAAGACCATGCCGGGGCCTGAGCCACGTGTACGTTTTGATACGCGCAAGGAAGTCGACTTCGTCATTATTGGTTCCGGGGCGTCAGGGGGTGTCCTGGCGAGGGAACTGTCACAGGCCGGGTTCGATGTCGTCGTTCTGGAGCAGGGCCCTTACCGGACGGCTGCCGATTTTACGCACGATGAGATGCGGGTGTTTGTACAGGGCGAGATGATGGCGCATCCGGCATGGAGTGACCCGCAGACATTTCGGCGCTCGTCCCTTGAAACGGCTCAGGTTCAATCAGGGGGGCCGCCCCCGGCGCTGTACGCGCGCACGGTTGGTGGCGCCAGCGTGCACTTTTCCGGCAACTACTGGCGTATGCGTCCCGTGGATTTCAAGGAACGCTCCCTGCTGGGCGAGATCTCAGGAACGGGCTTTTCCGACTGGCCTATCACCTACGAAGAACTCGAGCCTTACTACAGTAAAGTTGAGTGGGAGGTCGGGGTTTCCGGCACTGTGGGGCCTTTCGACCCACCGCGCTCTCGGCCGTACCCTCTGCCGCCCATGCCAATCAAATCTTCGGGTGTGTTGCTGGAGAAAGGCGCGCTGAAACTTGGCCTGCACCCCCAGCCGGCGCCGGTGGCGATCCTGTCCCGGCCTTATCGTGGCCGCCCCGCGTGCGGGCACTGCGGCTTTTGCATGGGGTTCGGGTGTGAAATGAACGCCAAGTCCTCTTCTTTGGTCACGATGATTCCCGAAGCGGAAGCTACCAGGCGCTGTGAAATTCGGCCGTTGTCGACCGTCTACCGTATCGAAACCAATGAGCGGGGCCGGGTCAGCGAAGTAGCTTATTTCGACGCCCGCGGTCACGTTCAGGCACAACGCGCCCGCGCCGTTATCGTGGCTGCGAACGGTGCGGAAACGCCCCGGCTTTTGCTGATGTCGGAGTCTGCGCGGTTTCCCGGAGGGCTTGCCAATGGATCCGGGCTGGTCGGGAAGTACCTGATGGGGAATGGTCATTCTGCGATTCATGCCGATTTTGATGAGCCGCTGAACGAGTGGAAGAGCATCCAGGTCACGCGGATCGTGCATGATTTTTACGAGACCGATCCGAAGCGGGGGTTTTATGGTGGCGGCGGTATCGATGCCCGCCCATTGGCCAATGCCTCACCATTGATGCATGCGCTGACGATTGGCGGCGGTGGATCGATGCCGCTGCGCTGGGGGGCGGAGTTTAAACGCGATGTGCTGGCTGGCTTTGGCCGGCATTTGGGCCTGCTGGGCAGTACCACTTCTTTGCCAGTGGAGAGTAACAACATCACGCTGGATCCCGAGGTAAAAGACGACAAGGGCCGACCAGCGCTGCGCATGACCTACCGCGATCATGACGACGATCTGGGCATGATGCAGTTTCTGCAGGATCGTGGCGCTGAAATTCTCGAAGCGGCCGGCGCAAAGAAGATCTGGCGTGAGCCGGTCGAGCCGCAGGCCTTTCATGCACACCTTTTGGGAACCTGTCGTATGGGGGATGACCCTAAGACATCGGTCGTGGACCGGTTTCATCGCAGCCATGAAGTACCCAATTTATTTATTTGCGATGGTTCCAGCCTGGTGTCATCAGGCCGTGGTCAGCCGACCCTGACAATCCAGGCCTTGGCTTTCCGTGCGGCTGAGCACATTGCGAAATTCGCCCAAAACGGTGAAATCTGACAACCAACGCAGGAGTATCCCATGATGTCCATCAGACGAGCTGTCGGCATAGTGTGCTTGTACACATTGCTTTTTTCCGTGGCCTCTGCCGGCGAGGTCGAATTTTATCCTTACCCCTCTGAACGTCCCATACCCTTGTCCGACGCCGTGCGCGTCGGTGACCTGTTAATGCTTTCTGGCAAACTCGGTATCCGGCCGGGTGAGCGGCAGTTAGTGGAGGGCGGCATCGGGCCCGAAACACGACAGACGATGGAGAACATCAAGACCGCCGTAGAGAAATACGGCGCGTCAATGGCGGCCGTGGTCAAGTGCACGGTGTTCCTGGCCGATATGGCCGAATGGGGCGCCATGAACGAGGTCTACGCAACCTATTTCCCGGCTGATCCACCTGCACGCAGTGCCGTGGGCGTCAATGGCCTGGCATTGGGCGCCCGTGTCGAGATCGAGTGCATGGCGGCGCTGGACTGATGATCGCGCTGCTTCGTTCCGCGTAGCTGGCGCCGCTGCTTTGCCCAAGCTCACAAATCTCGGCGGAAGAAATTCCGGTTGAGCGATTTGCAGAACTCGCGCTGGCCTGCGTACACCAGGAGTATCCGAACAAGATTGCCCATGTGATGTCTTCGGATGAAGAGGTCGGGCCGCGCCAAGAACTTGCCCCTGGGATTATCTTTTGTGGGGACCGCGTTCAGTGAGCCGGTCCTGATACGTGCCGCGTACGCCTATGAGCAGGCCACCGGGCATGCCATGTCGCTGGAAGAAGATGCCCCGTGGAACCTGGAGCAGCGCTGGTCAGAACAGTCCGGGCACCAGGATTCGCCGCCCGCCGGGATAGTCGGGGAAGTTCTGCCGGTACCAGGCATGGTTGGCGATTGCGCGTGGTGCCAGATTGCAGAAGGTGAAGAGGGCGAACGCCAGGCCTGCTAGTGACCAGGTCATAATCGCCCAACCGCTCCACTGGATGATCTCGCCCAGGTAGTGCGGGCTGCTAACCCAGCGAAACAGGCCTCCCCGGGGAATCCGATAGCCGTTTTCTCCGGGTTTTCGCAAGGCCCGGATAATGCCGTCGGACTGAACATGCATGATGAACCCGGCGAGAAAGACTGCGCTCCCCACCAGCAAGTGACCGCTTATCCACGAAGCTGAGTCGGCCGCATTCTCCAGCAATGCAGACGCATTGTTGAACCCATTCAATCCATTGAAAGCGATCGCAAAGATAACCAGAAGGGCGGGGAAGGTCTTTTCGCTGGGCCGCATCAGCGCCGGGAAAAGAAAGGTGCGATAGAGGTAATGTGTTTGCCAAAACACCAGCGGCACCCAGGCACTTGGGTTCTGCGCCAGTGGGCTCTGCAGCACCAGGGTTCCGATGACCAGAACGGCAGGCAGTTCCATCAGGAACCAGGCCAGCCGGTTGGGCAGGCGAGTTCCCCAGCCGGCCCGGTAATGGCGACCGTAGGGCGCGGTCACCTTCAACAGGCTGATCAGCACGATGGGGCAGAGCAGGAACTGGATCATCAATGGCATGCTCATGAAGTCATGATGCCAGAATTTGCCCGCCAACTTGTCTTCCTCGTGCCAATGCCCCAAGCTTCGGGGCTTGATTAAATTGGATGATTGGCGTGAAACCATTCTTTCGTAAATTGCACCGCTGGCTGGGGCTCTTGATGGCGTTGCAGATCATTGCCTGGATGGCCAGTGGTCTTTACTTCAGCATTTTTCCAATCGAGGTGATCCGTGGGGAACACCTGACCCTGGCGCCTTCTGCACCTGATCCGGAAGCCTTGCCGGAGGGCGTGACACCTGCCCAGGCCTGGGCAGTGGTCACGTCTGGTCTGGAGGGGCCGTTTGAGTTTCGCCAGGTTTCATTGGTTCAGCGCTATGGTTCGACCTGGTATCAGCTGACCGGATCTGCTCGGGGCGTGGGATTTTCCCGGTTGGTCGATGGGGCCAGCGGCATGATCGCTCCGCGACTGGATGAGTCCGGTGTCCGCGATCTGGCACAGTCGATTTTGATCGAACCCGCCGAAATACTGTCGGCGGAACTCGTGCACTCGGTTCCCGCGGACAGCGAAATCCGGGGGCGTCAGCTACCCGTCTGGAGAGTGAGCTTTGAAAAGCCCGAGTCACTAAGCCTGTATTTCGACCCCTGGACCGGAGAGTTACTGGCGCGTCGCACGGCGCGTTGGCGCGTATTCGATTTTCTGTGGATGTTGCATATCATGGACTTCGAGGAGCGTGACGACTTCAATACACCTCTGCTTCAGTGGGCGGCGGCGCTGGGACTGTTGGTGGCGCTCAGTGGCATCATTTTCTGGGCCATGACGTCCCGGTTGTTCCGTCGCCGCCAGGTCAATCAGCGCTGATCTGCAAGACCTTCGCGCCCCTGATATTGCCGTCTTTCAGTTCGCACAATGCCCGGTTGGCCGCCTCCAGCGGGTAGAGACTGACCTCGGGCACGAGCGGAATTCGGGTGGCCAGTTCGAGGCACTCGATCACGTCCTGCCGGGCGACGTTGGCAACTGACTGGATGGATTTTTCTCGCCACAGGTGACGCGCATAATCCAGCGTCTGCAGAATTTCCTGGTCTGCCGTTTCCTTGCGGATGGCGTTAATCACCAGTCGCCCGCCCGGCGCCAGTTGTTCCAGTGCCGCAAGGACTGGCCGCCACGCCGGCGTGGTGTCAATGATGGCTGCCGGAGGCCGTGGCGGCATGTCTTCGGTGTCTCCCGACCAGGCGGCGCCGAGTTCGATGGCAAAAGCGCGCTCCGAGGCCCTTCGTGCAAAAACATATATGGATGAGTCCGGGTAGAGGTGCCTTGCCATTTGCAGTACCAGGTGGGCAGACGCGCCAAACCCGGTGAGGCCAAGCGCGGCACCATCGACCAGCTCGCACAGACGCAATGAGCGTAACCCTACCGCCCCCGCGCACAGCAGGGGCGCCGCCTGGGCATCGGTGATGGAGCCGGGGATGCGGTAGACGAAGTCTTCGCGCACCGTCATGAACTGTGCATAACCCCCGTGAACATCCCGGCCGCAAGCCAAAAAATCAGGGCAAAGGTTTTCAAGCCCTTGCTGGCACCAGGAGCAATGACCACAGGCAGAATGAATCCAGGCGACACCCACCCGCGTGCCCTCAAGGCCGAGAACGCAGCCCGGCCCGGCCGCCACGACTTCACCAACGACCTGGTGGCCAGGGGTCATGGGTAGTTTTGCAGGTGGGGTGCGGCCTTCGATTTCGTCGATCTCGGTTCGGCAGACGCCGCACGTCAGGACCCGGACCAGTAACTCGCACTCGCCCGGCGTGGGCACCGGTACTTCATCGAGCGACAGCGGCCCGGATGCCCCGGTGACGGGACCCATCCTGTGCAGCCGCATGGCGTGCATGAGCGGCCGGCCTTCTGCAGCCGCAACTGGCGCCATCAGTCCGAGGCGTTTGCTTGCAGGTCGGCCAGTTTCATTTCGATTTCACGCAGCTCCTGTTCGGCCACGCGGACGATTTCCTGCAGAACTTCCAGGTTTTCGAGCTGAATGGCCTGCTCCTCATAATCTTTTTCCAGACCGCCGCCGATGTCCCGGTGTATCGCCTCGATCCGGCTGCGGAGCTCGTCCCGCCGTGCCTGAAGCTGTTCCTGGGTTGTGTTCATGGTTGTTCTCCGTGAGCCTTCACCTGTCATCATAGTCTGCGAAATTTGGCTGTCCATTGACGCCAGTCAACAATTAGGCGGCCCCTGCTCATCTATGATGAGGATACGACCCAGGAGGCAATCATGTCCGGCTATGCAAAAATCGTTGTTGCGATCGATCTCAGTACTGAGTCAGCCTCTATCATCGGCAAGGCCCGAGCTGTAGCGGCCGATGGAGCGGAAATACACCTGGTGTACGTACAGGAGCCCATGGATTCGGTTTACCTCGGGGTGGTGCCTTACGGCCCGGTATTCGTCGGGATGGACCAGGTGGAAGGCCGTCTGCGTGATGAACTGAACGACAAGCTCAAGGCGCTTGGCGTAACCTATGACATTCCGGAGTCGTGCCAGCATTTTCTCAGCGGGACACCCTCACGTGAAATTCACCGCTTCGTTGAGGAAAACGGGGCTGATTTGATCGTATTGGGCACCCATGGACAGAAAGGCGTGCAGTTGCTGCTCGGCTCCACTGCCAACTCCGTGCTTCACGGGGCCAGCTGTGATGTGCTGGCCGTGAGGGTTCAGGAGGGTTAAGCGCTTTTGGGTCCGCCCGTTGCAGCGCGTGCCTGCGCGGCACGCGTGGTGGTTTCGTGCGTCCCGTCTCCGTTACACTCCACTCTGTCGTTAATTTCGGTGGGCGCTGCATGAACCTGAAGACATGGCTGTGGCTGGGGATTTTTCTGGCGGTGCTGGTCTGGTCGGCCATTGAGCCTCATGACCGCCTTACCTGGTGGTTGGAAGTGATGCCGGCGCTGGTGGCCCTGGTCGTCATGGCCGCCACCCGCTATCGGTTCCCGCTCACGCCGCTGCTTTATTTCCTGGTATTGGTGCATTCCATCATCCTGATGGTGGGAGGGCATTACACTTATGCGGAGGTGCCAGTTGGCGAATGGCTGCAGTCTCTGAACGGCAGCGCGCGTAACAATTACGACAAGCTCGGACACCTGGCACAGGGTTTCATTCCAGCCATCGCGGCCAGGGAAATACTGGTTCGCAATCTTGTCGTCGCCCGGCGGGGCTGGCTATCATTTATCGTTGTTTGTGTGTGCCTCGCGATCAGCGCGGTTTACGAGTTGGTGGAGTGGTGGGCTGCCTTGCTCAGCGAGGAAGCTGCCGAGTCGTTCCTGGGGACGCAGGGTTATGAATGGGATACCCAGTCGGATATGGCGTGGGCGCTCATGGGCGCCATCCTGGCGCTCGTGACCCTGTCCCGTCTGCATGACCGGCAACTGGAGCGAATACAGCGGCAAACGCCATGATCCTGCCGGCAGGGTTTGACCATCGCCCGGATTTTCTTTCGGTCGGGGAGGCTGATGACTTGCTGCAGGCGCTGGAGTCCGGATTGGCCTGGCGCCAGTACCCCATTCGACTCTTTGGCCGCGATCTCCTGCAGCCGCGGTTGACGGCCTGGTGTTCTGACCCAGGGGTTGGTTATCGCTACAGTGGTACACGACTGGCGCCCGCACCCTGGCACCCCGGCCTGAAGGCACTGCGGGACCGGTTGGCAGCCAGACTGGGCGGTGAGTTCAACTCCGTCCTGGCAAACGCTTATCGGGATGGGCGTGACGCGATGGGCTGGCACGCCGACGACGAACCCGAATTGGGCGAATTACCGCTGATTGCTTCGGTCAGCCTGGGACAGGAGCGGGTCATGCGTATCCGTCCCCGCAGTGGCGGCGACTCGCTGGGGGTCAAACTGGGCCATGGCAGCCTGCTCGTCATGCATGGTCGAAGCCAGGCGGACTGGCAGCACGCCATCCCGCGCTCACGCAAGACGATGGGCCTTCGGATCAATCTGACGTTTCGGCGAATTCTGCCGGATTGAACGGCAGCGTGCTTCAGGCGCTGCGGTGCACCACGCCGCCGGTTACGGAGGGAGAGAGGCCCATGCAGGTCATGCGTGCCCGTATTTGTCGCAGCACGTTGGCCTGGTCGAGGCCCGCAAGTTCCAGGCAGTATTCCCGCGCGCCATGCTCAATGTACTCGTCCGGGATGCCAATGTTCAGAACGCCTGTTTCGAGCCCCATGTCGCTGAGCGCCTCACTGACGGCGCTACCGGCGCCGCCCTGAACGGCATTCTCTTCAACCGTCACGACCAGGTCATGCCGGTTGGCCATGCTGCGGATCATGTCGAGGTCCAGTGGTTTGATAAAACGCATGTTGACGAGGCTCGCGCCAATGGCATCGGCAATGTCCAGGCAGGTGCCGACCATGCTGCCGAATGCCAGTATCGCGACCCGGTTCCCTTCTTTGACCAACTGCGCTTTGCCCAGTGGTAATGCATCCAGCCTGGAGTCCGGGATTATGCCGGGTCCCTTGCCGCGTGGATACCGGACCGCTGCCGGACCCCGGTGCTGGAAGCCGGTGGTCAGCATTTGCCGGCATTCGTTCTCGTCCGCCGGTGCCATGACCACCATGTTGGGAATGCAACGCAGGTAACTCAGGTCGAAGCTACCGGCATGCGTTGGCCCGTCCGAACCCACCAGTCCTGCGCGGTCGATGGCAAACAGCACGGGCAGATTTTGCACCGCCACATCGTGGATCAGTTGATCGTACGCGCGTTGCAGGAATGTACTGTATATGGCGACCACCGGATGCGCCCCTTCGCACGCCATACCGGCCGCCAGTGTCACGGAGTGCTGCTCCGCGATTCCCACATCGAAGTATCGCTCCGGGAAGCGCTGGGCGAACTCCACCAGGCCGGATCCTTCACGCATGGCCGGCGTGATAGCCAGTAATTCGGGTGACTGCTCCGCCATGTCGCAGAGCCATTGCCCAAAAACCTGGGTGTAAGCAGGCGAGGACGGCTTGGCCGCCGGCTTGTCTTGGACGCCTTTCTCCGGATCGAAAGGACCGACCGCGTGGTATTTGACCGGGTCGGCTTCTGCCGGCGCGTAACCCTTGCCCTTCTTGGTGATGATGTGCAGGAGATTCGGGCCCGAGACCGACTGGGTAGTACGGATGGTGCGGATCAGTGTCGGCAAGTCGTGCCCGTCAATCGGGCCGAGGTAATTGAAACCAAATTCCTCGAATAGGGTACTGGGCATGACCATGCCCTTGATGTGTTCTTCCCAACGGCTCATGAAGCGCCAGGCCGGGGAGCCTCGGTGCATCATTCGTTTGCCCCGTTCCCGGATCGCCGTCACGGTGGGCCCGCTCATCAGGCGGCCCAGTATCTTGGTGACGCCGCCGACATTCGGGGATATCGACATCTGGTTTTCATTCAGGATGACCAGCAGGTTGGGGTCAAGCTCGCCGCCGTGATTCAGGGCCTCGAAAGCCATCCCTGCGGTCAATGCGCCATCGCCAATGACTGCGACGACCTTGCGTTTTTCTCCCAGCCGTTCGGAGGCCAGCGCCATGCCCAGGGCGGCGCTGATGGAGGTCGATGAATGGCCGACTCCGAAAGTGTCGTATTCGCTTTCGGACCGTTTCGGAAACGGTGCCAGCCCGCCGCTTTGCTTGATCGTGGTAATGGCATGCTTGCGACCAGTCAGAATTTTGTGGGGATAGGCCTGGTGCCCAACGTCCCAGACGATCCGGTCGTGCGGCGTCTCATAAAGGAAATGCAGGGCGACGGTCAGCTCGATGCAACCCAGCCCGGAACTGAAATGCCCACCGCAACGCGCGACAGACTGGATCAGGTAGTCGCGTAACTCGTCCGCGACTTCGGTCAGCCTGGACTCGTCGAGTTTCCTGAGGTCGGCTGGCACCTCGATCTGATCGAGCAGTGGGTGGCGGGAAGTTTGCATCCCTCTATTTTAACTGTCTCGGGCGATGGCGTAACCTGCCAACCACTCAAGACAATCGCAATTGCCCGTAAATTGCCTGATTTCCGCCACCGCGTCGTCCCGCAGGCGTTGCGCCTGCTTGCGCGAGTTGTCCAGTCCGAGCAGGGATGGAAAAGTGGGTTTGTCCTGGGCGGCATCTTTCTGGGTTGATTTGCCAATGGTCTGGCTGTTACCCGTCACATCCAGAATGTCATCGTGAATCTGGAATGCCAGGCCTACGCACTGCCCATACCGATCCAGGCGTTGAAGAATCTCGGGAGCAGCGCCTGCCAGCAGGGCAGGGGCCGTGGCGGATATCGCGATCAGTGCTCCGGTTTTCAGCCGGTGCATCGTCTGAAGCTGTTCAAGCGTAAGGTCCAGGCCGACCGCGGACAGGTCCAGAACCTGCCCACCCGCCATGCCATTTGCGCCACAGGCCCTTGCGACCCGGTTGATGATGGCAACCTGCCGCTCGGGGTGTTTGGCCAGCACGCGGTCCTCTGACAGAATCTCAAATGCCAGGGCCTGCAAGGCGTCTCCAGCCAGTATGGCGGTGGCTTCGTCGAAAGCTTTGTGGCAGGTCGGACGTCCTCGTCTGAGGTCGTCGTCGTCCATGGCCGGGAGGTCGTCATGGATGAGTGAATAAGCGTGGATGATCTCGATCGCGGCCGCAATTCCATCCAGGTCTTGCGGCGCCAGGCCCAGGGCCCGGCCAGCCCCGTAGACGAGCAACGGCCGCATCCTCTTTCCTCCCGACAGAGCCGCGTAATGCATCGCTTGCCGCAGCAGTTCCGGAGCCGAGGTGGTCAGCTCGAGCCGGGTCTCCAGCACATCATCGAAGCGGCTTTGCCAGGCGGTGATCAGGGAGGCGGTGTCACTCATCCGGGTTGAAGGGGCTCGCGCTGGATTCATTGTCGGTATCCAGCAATTGCTCCACCGACTGGCGCGCGTTGTCCAGCACGGCCTGGCATTGCCGTGTCAACTCGACACCCCGCTTGAAGTCGGCCAACGATTGGTCGAGGGCCAATTCACCAGACTCCAGCCTTTCCACCAGCGATTCGAGTTCCGCCAGGGCTTTTTCAAACTCGGGAAGGGGTTCTTGCTTGTTGCTCATGTCGATCCTGTATCAGCGTGGCGCAAGGACACTAACGCAGTGCCAGACGCCGGTCAACCGCGGTTGCTCGCAACCACTCGTAACAATGGATCCGCCGGCCGCCAGGCCAGCTGCAACCCCAGGTCAGCGAGCTCACGGTGAAATTCCTCGTCGATTACCCAGTCGGCAACCGCCACCAGCTGGTTACCCCTGAACACCAGGGGAATCGAGGCGCGCAGCCAGGGAGGGACGCTATTTTCCTGGAAAACGTGTTTCACGGATTTGTGGTGTCCCCCCGGCAGGCAGGCAATGCGTGCTCCAGGCTCGCGGCTGGTCACGCGCAATGACATGCGTGGTGGCTGGCGCTGGCCCTCCAGCCGCAATTTTCCCAGCACCGGACCGAGGTCAAGATCGCCATCAGTGAGCCATGTGAGCGTGGGGCATTCGCAGACTTGCTGGTCGTGTTGCAGCCACAGCCGTTGAGCATGACGCCGGACGGACCAGCTATCCCAGTGAACCGTCAGGTGCCCGCTTGGTTCTTCACTGGCTATCTGGCGCCGCAATTCTTCGAGCCGTTCTCCGGGCAAGGGCGGCGCTTCGTTCAGACGTAACCACTGGCGCAGGATTAGCTTCAGGGTGGCGTGGGA
>JAHEFS010000129.1 GCA_024640045.1 Chromatiales bacterium
GCCGCGCGCGTGGCGCTGCGCACCTCGGCCCAGGAAAAGTCACCCAGCGGCACCCGGATGGCGCGGTTCTTCCACACACTGTAGGCAGACAGGATCACCAGCATCAGGAACCCGGGCAGCAGGCCGGCCAGGAACAGGTCCTCGATTGAGACTTCCGCTATCACCCCGTACAGGATCAGTGGCAGCGATGGGGCGAACAGCAGGCCCAGGCTGCCGGCCGAGGTGATCAGGCCAATATTGAACCGCTCGGGGTAACCCGCTTCCTTCATGGCCGGGAACAGCAGTGCACCGAGCGCGATGATGGTCACTCCTGAGGCGCCGGTGAAGGCGGTGAAGAAGGCGCAGGCGAACAAGGACACGATGGCCAGCCCGGCGGGCATCCAGCCCAATAAGGCCCGCGTCAGCCTGACCAGCCGGCCAGGGGCCCCGCTCTCGCTCAGCAGGTAACCGGCGAAAGTGAACAAGGGAATCGCCAGCAGGATCGGCATTTCGGCAATGCCGAAAAACTCGATTGCCATGACCTGCAGGTCGATCTCGGCCTGCCAGAAGCCGAACATGGCGCTGGCGGCGATGATGGCGAACAGGGGGGCGCCCAGCAGTGCCAGGATAATTAAAAGCGGCGTCAGGATAATCATTCGGGCCCTGCCTTGCGGAACAGGCGCAAGATGTCCTTCAGGGCAAACAGGCTGAAGCGCCAGGCGATCAGGCCAAAACCCAGCGGCAAGACGGCTTGCGGTATCCACGCAGGGACATTGCCCAGCAGGGTGTCGCCAAACTCCAGTGAGCTCCTGACAAAAGCCAGGCTATGCCAGGCGATCAGGCCGCAGACGCCGGCTGTAAACAGGTGGGTCAGGAATTTGACTGCCTGCTGGCCGCGATCGGGCAGGAACCGGTCAAGCAGTGCGATGCTTATGTGACGGTCCTGGCGGCTGGCCGCCACCGCGCCCGCTACTGCCAGCCACAGCACCAGCAGTCGCAGCAACTCATCGGTCCAGAGAAAACCGATATCGAACACGTTGCGCAGGACGATCTGTCCGGCACCGATCAGCACCATGCTGGTCAGCAACACCACCAGAACGGCGTCTTCCAGCGCCTTGCCGATGCGCTCCAGCGTGCCCAGCGCTGACTCAGGTTCGGTCACTGTCCCTTGGTGGCGCGGTATTCGGTCAGAAGGCGCAGCATCTCGTCCATCATCGCTTTGTTGACGACCCCGTCCCTGGCCAGGTTCCGGTTGGACTCAATCACCTTGCGGCGCCACATCGAGGACTCTTCCTCGTCCGTCGAAACCATCTGCAGGCCGGAATCCAGTAGTGCCTGCAAGGCTGCCCGGTCATCCACGATGCTCGCTTCGTCCAGCTTGTGATATGTCTGGTTCATGGTTTCGCGCACCAGCGCCTGGTCCTCGGGAGACAATTTTGAAAAATATTTTGCTTCGATGATCAGGGTTCCATAGGCGTAGGAGAGTGGCACATCCGTAATGAATTTCAACTTGGTATGCAATTGCAGCACCACGGCCCCCATCGGTGACATGGCGACGCTATCGAGCAGTTCTGTCTGCAAGCCGGTGAGCACATCGGTCAGCGGCATGGAAATGGGTGAAATCCCAAGTGCCTGGAAAGCGCCATAGGCAGCCTCATTGCCTTCCTGCAGCCAGGTTTTCTGACGGCTCATATCCTCCAGTGATGCCACCGGCGAATTGGACATCAGGTAGGCAAAGCCGGCTCCCGCGAAGCCGAAGTTAACATGTCCCTCATCCTCGAGGTTCTGGCGTACCCGGGCATCCAGTTTTGAGCGAACGTGAGTGACTTCATCTGCGGACTCGAACACCATAGGCAGGCCGAATATTTCGCCAACCCCGCTGAAGCCGCCCATTTCCCCTGAGGTGAATGTCGCGCCATGAAGCTGTCCGATGCGGATCTTGCGTTGCACCTGGTTGCTGTTGCCCTGAACGCCGCCGCCGTAAAAGCGGAAGTTCACGCGGCCTGCGGTTTGCCGCTCGATTTCCTCGGCGGCGGCCCGCATTTCCACCATCCAGACGGATCCCTCGGGAGCCAATGAGGCGATTTTCAGGGTTTGCGCCTGGCCAAGCGGCGCAGTCAGCGCCAACAGGCAGGCAACAGGCATTAAGTATCTCAACTTCATTCGGTGCTTTCCTTGGAATCAGAAGTAGCTGTCGGCAGAGTCCAGCATCGCGCGGGCATTGCGCTGCGCCAGGGTGTTGAACAACGTCAATCCTGGCTGTACGGGGTCGGTGGCCAGCACTTCCTGCAGCAACTGGTCATGCAGTTCCCGGTCATACAAGGTGCGCGCGTAGTAGTTGGCGAAATCGACCTTGATACCCAGGTCGAGCCCGTCGGTGAGTTCGATAGCGCGCTGGTAATGTGCCAGGCCCTTGTCGAACTGTCCGCCCAGCGCGGGTGGGCGAAGGGTGTTGAGCACACCCAGGTAGTGTTCGAGGTCACCGGGGCGCAGCGTGGGGTCGAGTTGCTGGACCTTCAGGAAGACGGCTTCGGCGCGCGGCAAGTCGGCAAGTGCGGACCAGTCGCTGCTGTGCGCCTGGATATAGGCGAGCCAGGTCAGGCCCAGGGTAAAAAGCGTTGGGGCGTCGCGTTTGCGGGCTTTCGACAGGCCGGCCTCGAAATCTTCGTAGGAGCCCAGCCAGATGTCGCACACACCGGCGTTAACCGAACACATGGCCTGGCGGCTGTAACCAATGGATCTGCGGGTCAGCCGTTGGGCGCGTTCAGCGTCATCGACGAATACGATGCCATAAGCGGCGTAGAGCTCAGCCGCGGCATTCAGCATGCCCTCGTCATCCGGTGACCCCTGCACGAAACTATCCAGCATCAGCAAGAAGGCCGGAGCGCCGTCACGGACGGTTTCCGGGTCGTCCTGGTTGAGGATGGCGGCGCTGAGGTTGCTGGCCATGCCACCTGTCGCGGTGGAGACCAGCGAGGCGCAGGCAGACAAACCCATGATCAGCAGCAGGGCCAAAAACAGGCGTACCCCGGGCTGAGAGGTGGCGGCGTTCAAATTGGATGTAGTTGCGAGCACGAGGCGAATTATAGCCTGTACAATTGCGTCTGATTCTGACTGTTTTCGGGACAACCCATGAAGAGATTGAACCCATTGGACCTGTTCGACGTCCGTGCGCAGCTTACGGATGAAGAGGGCATGGTGCAGGATACCGTTGCGCGATTCGTCGATGAGAGCGTGCTGCCCATCATTGGCGACTGCTTCGAACATTCCCGGTTTCCCGACGAACTGGTGCCGCAGATAGCGGAACTGGGCCTGTTGGGAAGCTCCATCGAAGGCTACGATTGTGCGGGCCTCAACGCGATTTGTTACGGGCTGATCTGCCAGGAACTGGAGCGAGGTGACAGTGGCCTGCGCAGCTTCGTTTCCGTTCAGTCCAGCCTGGTGATGTTCCCGATTCATGCCTACGGCTCCGATGAGCAGAAAGACGAGTGGCTGCCGCGGCTGGCGCGGGGCGAGGCCATCGGTTGTTTCGGCCTCACCGAACCGCACGGCGGCTCGGATCCGTCCAACATGAAGACCCACGCCCGGCGTGACGGCGACGACTGGGTCATTAACGGGGCCAAGATGTGGATCACCAACGGCACCATCGCCGACGTAGCGGTGGTCTGGGCCATGACCGACCAAGGCGTGCGGGGCTTCCTGGTGGAAAAAGGCACGCCGGGGTTCGATGCACCCAAGATCGAGCACAAGTTTTCCCTGCGCGCGTCCGTCACTTCATCGCTGTTTTTCGACAACGTCAGGGTGCCCGCCAGCGCGGTCTTGCCCGGCGTAGTCGGGCTCAAGGGGCCATTGAGCTGTCTTACACAGGCCCGTTACGGCATCAGTTGGGGCGCCATCGGAGCCGCCCAGGCTTGTCTGCAGGAGCTGATCGATTACACCGAGACTCGCAAATTGTTCGGGCGGCCGTTGCATGACAACCAGGCCGTGCAGATCCGACTGGCGGAAATGGCGCGGCGCATCACCACCGCACAACTGCTCAGCTTGCAACTGGGGCGCCTCAAGGATGGCGGTAAACTCCATCCGACACAGGTTTCGCTGGCCAAGTGGAACAATGTGCGCATGGCGCTGGACATCGCGCGTGACTGCCGTGACCTGCTGGGCGGCGCTGGTATCAGTGTTGAGTATTCACCGATTCGCCACATGCTGAACCTGGAAAGCGTGATCACCTACGAAGGCACTGAGACCATTCACCAGTTGGTGGTTGGTAAGGAATTGACCGGAATTTCGGCTTTTTAGGCGGGGTGAGAGTGCAGTCCACCTGCCGTTACCCGCATTTGGGAAAAGTCGCCTCGCTGGCGGTCGTTGGTTTAGTCTATCTCGCGGCGATCGTCATTGGCCTGGAGGTCGCCGAGCTTTGGCCGGGCCTGCATCCCATCACGTTTATGCTGGTCGCGGACGTTGCTGCAACGCTCGTCGTGTTTGCTTTCAGTGCCTGGTATCGAAATGCCAGTGTTTACGACCCTTACTGGAGCGTCATTCCTGTCCTGATAATCGTGTATTGGGTATTCGCAACTGCAGATCAGAGCGTGGTACCGCTGCGCCAGATACTGGTGGTCACTCTGGTTGCGGTCTGGGCTGTTCGCCTTACCTGGAACTGGGCATTACGTTGGGGCGGGCTCGGCGACGAGGATTGGCGATATTCCCTGTTGCGGCGGCGTCATGGGTCGCACTACTGGGTGGTCAACCTGATGGGCATCCACATGATGCCGACGTTACTGGTGTTTTTCGGCTGTCTGGCTGCCTGGCCAGCGTTGGCTGCCTCAAAAAACGATCTCAATATCCTGGACGCGATCGCGCTATTAGTGGCTGGCGCTGCGATCTGGGTCGAATGGCAAGCGGACCGAGCCTTACGCATTCACCGGCTCCAGAGCACTAGCGAGCACTTGCAGTCCGGCTTGTGGGCACGCTGCCGTCATCCAAACTACCTGGGCGAGATCGGCTTCTGGTGGGGGCTGTACCTCTTCGCCCTGGCGGCGAATCCACTCTGGTGGTGGACAGTGGTCGGGCCATCTGCCATTACACTCTTGTTCATTTTCATCAGCATCCCCATGATGGATAATCGTCTGATGGAAAAGAACCCTGGCTACGCCCAAACTGTGCATGAACTGCCAGCTCTTTGGCCGTGGTCTACTGGGAACACGCAGAGGAATCCATGAAAAATACACTGAACTTCAAGTCGGCCCTTTCGTTGGGGCTCATATTAGTGATGCTGCCCGGCCTGGCCCTGGCCGAAGCCGTCGCCGTGCCAGATTTGACCAACCACGGGGCCGGGCTGGCTGCGCTGGTGGTTTTTGTTATTGCCTATAGCCTTGTCATTGGTGAAGAAACGATCCACTTGCAGAAATCCAAACCCGTCATCGTTGCGGCGGGCATCATCTGGGTTCTGGTGGCCGCTACTTATGCCTCACTTGGTGATACTCACACGGCCGAAGTCGCGCTGCAGCATGACTTGTTGGAATTCACCGAGTTGTTCCTGTTCCTGTTGGCGGCGATGACCTACATCAACACCATGGAAGAGCGCGGTATTTTCGACGTTCTGCGTGCCTGGCTTGTGACACGTGGCTTTTCTCTACGCAAGATTTTCTGGATCACGGGCGGTATTGCTTTTCTGCTTTCGCCTATTGCCGACAACCTGACTACTGCCCTGCTAATGGCGACGGTCGTGATAGCGGTGGGCGGTCAGAATCACCGGTTCGTAGGCCTTGCCTGTATCAATATTGTTGTTGCTGCCAATGCCGGCGGCGCATTCAGCCCGTTCGGAGATATCACAACGCTTATGGTGTGGCAGGCAGGCCTGGTTCAGTTCCAGGAATTTTTTGCCCTGTTTCTGCCTTCGGTCGTTAACTGGCTGGTCACCGGTGCCCTGCTGAGTTTGGGCGTGAAGAATGGTCAGCCGGAGGACGTGCGAGACGAGGCCATACTGCAGCATGGCGCCTTGGTGGTCGTGGGGTTGTTCATCGTGACGATTGCCATGGCCGTTGCCTCGCACAACATGCTGCACCTGCCGCCGGTGATTGGCATGATGACAGGCTTGGGTCTGCTCAAATTGTTTGGCTATTACCTGCAACGGCGTGACCAGAAAGCGTACGCCCGGTCTGAAATCGTGGCTGGATCCGCGCTGGGTATCGAAGCCAGTCGCACAGGCGGGCATGCGGAGAACAAGCAGTTCTACAACATCTACAACAACCTGAAGCGAGCCGAGTGGGACACCCTGATGTTTTTCTACGGTGTGATTCTGTGCGTGGGCGGCTTGGGCGCTTTTGGTTATCTCGCGCTTGGTTCGGAAATCATGTACACCGGCCTCGGGGCGACCACTGCCAACATCATCGTGGGCTTCGCTTCGGCCATCGTGGACAATATTCCCGTCATGTTCGCGGTGCTGGAAATGAACCCGGACATGAGTCACGGGCAGTGGCTGCTGGTCACACTGACGGCTGGTGTCGGTGGCAGCATGCTGTCGATCGGGTCGGCTGCGGGTGTTGCGGTGATGGGCCAGGCGCGCGGAATCTATACTTTTTTCACGCACCTCAAGTGGTCCTGGGCCATCGTGCTGGGTTACTTCGCTTCGATCTGGGTGCACTTCCTGGTTAACGCAGAGGCGTTCACCAGGCCGGTTGGCTGATCAATCAGCCAGCCCGGCACTCTTCGGAGAACGTGAGCCACTCCCGGACAAACTCGTAATTGGGCCGGGAGCTTTTCTTGAACAGGCCCATGAAGGCCTTGTTGGCAGGGTGGTCGCCCGGGATCTGGTTGAAATCGTGGATCACCGGTAACCAGCGGCCGTTATTGGACTGCACCATGACATTGCGATAGTCCAGGTCAAGGTCCCTGAGACCAGCTTGTTCGGCCGCTCTGGCAATTTCCTCGCCAGCTTCGAGCACCGAAACTGGAACGCCTTTATTTTCGCGGCCGACCTCTGCCAGCGGCCTGCCCTCGATGAACTCCTGCATGAAGCTCACGGATTGCTTGCCGTCGTGGCCCAGCACCATGATGGGCTTGGCGCTGAACGGGGTCAGTTCCGGGATCTTGCGGAACTTGCGGTTTTGCGACATTTCGAACACGGCGATATTCAGGTCGAACTTCTTGCGGTATTTTTCCACCGTCTCCGGCCGGTACACCTTGAGCGCCACCACCTCGCCCCGGTGCTGGGCTTTGAAGACGATCGAGCACGTACCGCGGCCAACGACTTCGAGCAGCTGGATGTTATCCGGCAAGGTGACCCCGCCGAGTTCCTCGATCGCGGCGGCAACCTCGGTTGAATATTCAGTCATGTGCAATCCTTTTCACTTCCCCTTGCGACTGCGAGCAGGATAAAACA
>JAHEFS010000130.1 GCA_024640045.1 Chromatiales bacterium
AAAACCCTGAACAGCGTCGAAGACGCGGCGGAAGCGATCTACGTGATGCGCGTTCGCGGCGCTCCATTGATCGGCGCAACGGCTGCCTATGGTCTCGCGCTTGCCATGCGGGATGACCCCGACGATGCGTCGCTGGATGCCGCCTGCCAGGCATTGGTGGCGACACGCCCGACCGCTTCCAATCTGTGCTGGGCGCTGGAACGCATGCGTCCGGCACTGGAAGGGGCGCCGCCGGATGAGCGAGCACCTGCAGCCTACCGGCTGGCAGCTGAAATCTGCGATGAGGATGTCGCCATTAACAACGCCATCGGTGAGCATGGTCTGGGCGTGATCAGGGAGTTATGGCAAAGGGGTCCGCGGGACGGCAAGCGGCTCCACATCCTTACCCATTGCAACGCTGGTTGGCTTGCGACCGTTGACTGGGGTACCGCCTTAGCACCCATTTACAAGGCTCATGACGCGGGCATTCCGGTACACGTCTGGGTCGACGAGACGCGGCCGCGCAACCAGGGTGCTGCTTTGACGGCCTGGGAACTGCAGTCACACGGCGTGCCGCACGATGTCATCGTGGACAACGCCGGCGGTCACCTGATGCAGCATGACCAGGTTGACCTGGTGATCGTCGGGACGGACCGGACAGTGCGCAACGGTGATGTCTGTAACAAGATCGGCACTTACCTGAAGGCCCTGGCCGCGCGGGACAACGGGGTGCCGTTCTACGTGGCATTGCCTGGGCCGACCATCGACTGGGAGATAAACGATGGCGTGGCCGGCATTCCTATTGAAGAGCGTGATGCCGGCGAGGTGACTCATATCGAAGGCAAGGCCCCGTCGGGCGAGGTTGCGCGAATTCAGCTGACGCCTGACGGTGTAACTGCACGTAACTACGCTTTTGACGTGACACCGGCACGGTTGGTGACCGGCCTGGTCACCGAGCGAGGGGTCTGTGCTGCAAACGAGGCGGGTTTGCTCGGGCTCTACCCGGAGCGGGCGCGATGAGTGATTCACTGCGCCGTCAGTTGATTGATGTGGCTGTGGCCATGAATGAGTCTGGCCTCAACCAGGGGACTTCGGGTAACGTCAGTGCACGTTACGAAGACGGGATGCTCATCACCCCGTCGGGCATGGACTATGCCGGCCTGGCGCCGGAAGACATTGTCTTCGTCAACGCCGAAGGTGCAGCGGACGGAAGACGCAAGCCATCGAGCGAGTGGCGTTTCCACCTGGAAATCTATCGTCATCGCAAGGAAGCGGGTGCGGTGGTGCACGCCCATCCGGCCTGGTGTACGACGCTGGCCTGCTCGCATCGGCCGATACCCGCTTTTCACTACATGGTTGCCGTCGCTGGCGGCAACGATATCCGTTGTGCGGAATATGCCACCTTCGGCACCCAGCAACTTTCAGATCATGTGATTGACGCGTTGCGGGATCGAAAAGCCTGCCTGATGGCCAACCATGGTTTGGTTTGCCTGGAGCGGGACCTGCGGCGAGCGTTGGCGCTCGCGATCGAAGTCGAGCACCTGGCCGGTGTTTACGGGCGCTGTCTGGAGCTTGGTGAGCCGGTTTTGCTGAGTGATGAGGAAATGGCGCGGGTGAAGGAAAAATTTCTCAATTACGGTGCCAACGCGCAATCAACAGGCTGATCAGTCGCAGTGTTGGTTCACCCGTCGTTCGAATTCCCGTTCATCGTCTGAAGGGATGCCGCTTTTCAGGGCTTCCAGGTCGTTGAGCATCAGCCGGGCGTAGCGGCATGTATCAGAAACCGGGGGCCCTTCGTAGGTCTGCATGTCTTCCAGCAATTGCAGCATCTCGTCAAGCGTGGGCCTGTCAAGATAGCGGTAGATGTAACTTTGCTTGGCGGGCCGAATACCCGCACAGTCCTGGTCAATTAACTTTTCCACCGTTTGCAGAGCCGTCGCGCGTTCGTCGTTTTCCAGGTAGGTTCTCGGTCCCTCGTACGAGTGATGGTGCAGGGAGTCGCGGTGGTGCAGCTGCCCGACCTGGTCACGGTAGACAGGGAGATCGATCCTGAGCATTTCCCGTTCGGCGAATGCCACTTCGCACCGCTCGTTTATCGCCTGCAATTCACTGCGTCCTTCGCGGAGCGCGGTCATAATCTCGGCCTTGTCCTGGTCGGACGTGGAGCTGCGTTGGCGCCGTTGTTGCAGCATTTCTTCCGAGCGGCGGATGGCCTGCTCCAGTTCCTCCTGGGATGGCGGTGGCGCAGTGCGAACGAGGGTGCCGTTGACGCCTTCAGGGCAGGTTTCGGCGTAGTGCACGGTACCGTTTTCATCCACCCACTTGCACATATCGGCCATGACAGGCCCGGCCAACATGCCCACCAGTGTGGTCAGTGTCAGAAAGTTGTGCACTTTCATTGGAGTCACCTGCCAACGCAACGAGGTAGGAAGTTAGATTCAGATCGAGCTGAAAAATTCCGGATTACTGAAAATCTTAAAGCAAGCCCTCGGCTGCCGCTTGTTCGCGAGCCTCCGCCGCTGACCTGGACAGGCTCTCGAGAGCCGCTGTGAAGCGGGGATCGCCGCGAATCGAATCGAAGTGCGACAGGAATTTCAGTCCCTGCCAACCGGTCAGGTAACCCAGCTCAGCACATTCCTCCAGCGCCTGCAGTGCCTGCTCCGTTTGTGCAAGCAGAGCGTAGGCCATCACATCCTGGAACCCGGTCGCGTTCAGGCCACGGTTTCGATGCAGGCCAGCAATCGTTTCCAGCGCGCTTTGCAAAACTTCCTCAGCACGTTCAGGGCTTCCGGTACGCTGCAATACGAGGGCGCTGTCGATCGCATCCGAAATATCATCTGGCTCGATCTCGATGCTGGCATCAGGAGCAAACCAGTCCGGATACAGCTTCTTGAAGCCCGGACGAGCTTGTTCGAAATCCCCCAGGATCATGGCCATAAAAGGCTGCCAGTCCTCGCTCCCACTGATGTCCACGGAAGATTCGGCCAGGGCCCCGGCCGAGGCGGTATCGCCTTCGACCATGAACAGCAGGAATTGAGCGAACAGGCGGCGTGCATGGCGCGGGCCCTCGTAATCGGTCACGCATTTGCGTACGGACTCAAGGGCGCCCAGTTCCAGCAAGCCGAAACAGTGAAATCCGGTGCGGGTGCTGACGGGATCCAGTTCCGCGACCTTGAGCTGATCGCGCAATGCGCCCAGCGCATCGCCATGGTTGCTCAATATCCAGGATTCGACTGAGTAGGTGAAGGGATAGTCCGGGTGTAATGACTTGATCCGTTGGAGCTCTTCAAGGGACTCCTCGTCGCGGCCTTCGTAAAACGGGCGCATGGCCCAGTTGGCGTGGATTACGGCAGACATCGGGTCGAGCTGATGAGCGCGGCCGAGGAGATCGTAGTATTCGCCCATTCGATCCTGGTCTTTTCGCAGGAAGGAGAACCAGTGCAGTACGGTAGCGTTGCCGGGCAGCAACTCCTGCGCGCGCAGGAAGTCGGCCTCAGAGGCTTCGAAATCTTTTCGGTGCCGGTGAATTTCACCTCGGACCATGTAGGCTTCACCCAGTTCGGGCGACCGTTCAAGCGCCTGGCTCAACAGTTCCATGGCAGGATCGAGGGTTTCTTCCTCAGGCAGGCCAGCGTATTCGAACAGCAGATGATCCGCGTTGGCCAATCCAACGAATGCCTGGGCGAATTGCGGGTCCAACTCGATGGCGCGCTCGAAATGGGCTTTCGCTTCGTTGATGCCGGCTACGGTGCGGCCCGCCAGTACCTGCTGGCCTTTCATGAATTCCTGCAATGCCTCGAGATTATCAGTGGGGCGGTCATCTATGCGAGCAGCTTCTTCGGGTGTCAGCGTGGCTTTCAGTGCGTCCACGATCTGGCGCGTAATTTCACTCTGGATGGCGAACAGGTTTTCCGCTGTCATCTTGCGGTCGTAGGTCTCCGCCCAAAGGTGTTCGTCGGTGGTAGTGTCGATGAGCTGGACGTTGATCCGGACCTGGTCGCCGGCGCGCTGGATACCGCCTTCGAGAATGGTGCCCACCCCCAGTTGTTTCGCAATCTCCGGGATCGGCAGTTCAGTATCCCGGTAGCGCATCACCGAGGTTCTCGAGATCACTTTCAGCGAGGCGATCTTGGCCAGCTGGGTCAACAGATCGTCATGCATACCATCGGTGAAGTACTGGTCTTCTTCCCGGGCACTGCGATTGGCCAGGGGCAGTACCGCGATGGATTTTTCCTCGTTGGTCGTTTTCGCGGTTCCCGGAGCGGGCGGGACTGAGGAGGCTGGCCGGTCAGTATCGCCAGCGGACCCGATGAATTTGTCGTAAGCGAAGTACCCCAGCGCGAGTGCCAGGACCGCGATGATGACACGGTCTAGTTTCTTGCCCGTTTTCGGGGCGATCGACTGGCTGCGGTCGACTTCCGCTTCCCGCCTCAGGCCCTCGGGGGTGAGCTCGAAAGCCCAGGCGAACAACAGGATGACCGGCAGGCCAATACCCAGCACAAGCAGGATGGTCCGGAACACCCAGCCGGGCGCTTCGATGTTGTTCAGGATTACGTCGGCAACCTGCAGGGTCAGCCAGCCGACCACCACGTAGGCAACGCCGACGCGAACCACATTGCGCCGCTTGAGTTCGTTGAAAAAAGACACGTTTGGTTATGCTCTCCGCTCGTTTTGGCGTTCAGCGTAACGGTTGACCCGGCGAAATCCAAAGACTGGGTTCATATGCAGCCGTCCGCGTGGGTGCATCTTCGCTGATTTTTACGCTTTGTGCCATCGGCAGTTACTGGCGTCTTGCCTGATGCACATCATCGCCCCATCGCCTTGATTTTGTTAACTATGGTACACGTCACTGCCGGGCGTCAGCCTCCGGAGTCGTAAGGTGCAGGTGGTCATCAGTCAGGGCTTGCCAAAGCTGCCGAGTCCGGTAGTGGCCCCGGTACGTACACCCGAGGTCAGCAGCGTGGCCTTGTATGGCGATGATCATACAGGGCTCAAGCTCCGGATTGGGGTCAAGGTGGGAGATCGCGTGGTGCCCGGCCAGGCGCTGTTCCACGATCGCCTCAATCCATCAATCGTTTTCGTCTCCCCGGTCACGGGTGCCGTCAGTGAGATCCGCGCGGGTCCAAGACGCACCCTGCAATCGCTGGTCATTGACGTAAAAGGCCCGCCGGAGTCCGGGCTCGACTGGTGTGACCCGCTGGGCGGGTTCGACGGGCTGGCTGCGCTGCCGGATTCGCAACTGCGCCAATTGCTCCAGCAAAGTGGTCTGTGGACCAGCATACGCCAGCGGCCTGGCGACCGCCTGGCACCGGCAGAAGGACAAGCCGATGCAGTTCTCATTACGGCCATCGATACTGATCCGTTCGCCCTGTCTCCGGTGCGGGTTCTGGAAGGCCGGTGGGGGCATTTTTGGCTGGGTGTGGCGGCACTGGCGCGATTTGCCCGGCGAGTGGTGTGGATTTGTAGCGCGCCCGGTTTCCCCATGCTGCCGCCTGAACTCGAGGCCAAAGCGCGGGAAGCGGCATTCATAGGCCCGCACCCGGCCGGGCTTCCCGGCACACACATCAGCCGCCTGTCGCCGTTGGGCATCGGGAGGACGGCCTGGCACGTTGGCTTCGAGGATGTCGCGGCCATTGGACAGTTGCTGCAAACGGGCCGTCTGTCATTCGTGCGAACGATTGGCTTGGCAAGACCTGAAAGCGCGAAGGTCGAACCCCTGCGTGTGCCGTCAGGGGCGAGGGTTTCAGACCTGGTAGATGCTGCTGGGTCGGAACTGGTGTGCGGCTCAGCGCTGGCAGGAAGGCCAGCCGTCGCGCCTTTCGAGCACCTGGGCCGTTTCCATCGGCAGATCACCGTTCTTCCCCCAGGGAAAACCGGGCTCCAGCTTGGTTGGCCGAAGCCGGGTTGCCCGATCCGCTTGCACCCCGGGCAGTCGCGTCCGCTGGCCGGGGGAATGCTGCCACACGAGGGGCTTGAGAAGCGCTGGGTGCTGGATGTACCGCCCGCACCCCTGCTCCGGGCGCTGATGACCGGCGACCATGAAAAAGCGGTCGCGTTGGGCTGCCTGGACCTGGGAGAAGAGGATCTGGCCCTGGCTTCCCTGGTTTGTCCGGGTGGTCACGACTACGGCGCCTACCTGCGTGAGGCGCTGGATGCAATACACCGGGAAGCCGGGCAATGAAACGACTTCTGAGCCGTTGCAGCGAAGCCTGGAGTCACCCGCGGATGATCCCGGTGCAATACCGTCATTCCGCCAGTCCTTATGGCCTGATCCTTCGCCGCGACGGCGGCGGTGATCTGCTCTCTGCCAAAGTCGCACTGGCGGCGTTGCCATTGGCACCCGCCTGGTGCTGGAATTCAGGACTGCAATTACAGGCGTCTGCGATGCGCTTCGGTCTGGATCCCCTGACGGATTGGCGAGGTGTGCTGTTGCCGGGCGGCAGCGCTGTGGAGGCCAGTGCCTGGCAGGTCGGGTTGGCCTGGTTTATTCCCCTTGTGCTGGTCAGCCTGCTGATGGCGGCGCTGATCGAAACCCTGTTTGCCGCTGTCCGCGCGCGCAGGGTCGAGCCGGGTTGGTATCTCCCGGCCTGGCTGTTCGCGTTGATGATTCCCGCCGGTGTCAGCCTGCCCCAGGCCGGTTTTGCCATTGGCCTGGGTGTGCTGATCGGGCGCCTCATATTCGGCGGGCCGGGAAAACAACTGCTCAGTCCGGCACTGTTGGGCGTTCTGTTCCTCTACACGGCCTATCCGGATGCCATGCACCTGTCCCTGGTGCCCGCTGGAGAGCCACCCGCCCAGAGCGTGCTGGCACTTTGGGGAGCAGGGGGGGCTGTAGCGGTTGAAGCGGCAGGATTTTCATGGTGGGCGGTTTTTCTCGGGCGCGAAGCCGCACCGTATGCAGCAACCTCCGCACTGGCTTGCCTGCTGGCGGCGGTGTATCTGTGCGCTGCGGGCGTCACTTCCTGGCGCACTGTGGCCGGTGGTCTTCTTGGTCTTGGCCTTGCGTCCGCTTCGTTTTCGTTCATGGGAGACGGCGCAGCGGCGCTGATCATACCCGGGTACTGGCATGCGGCGCTGGGCGGCTTCGCCTTCGGCCTGGTATTTCTCGCCGCGGATCCCGGAAGCACGCCCCTGACACTGGGCGGGCGCTGGTTCCTGGGCCTGGCGACGGGTGCACTGACGGTGCTGATCCGGGCGCTCGATCCGGCTCACCCCGACGGTGTATTGCACGCGATTCTGCTGGCCGCGTTGTTCGCACCACTGGCTGACGAATGGGTTGTCAGAAGGGCTATGGCGCGCCGCCGTCGCAGCGAGGAGGCCTGGCCATGAGTCGCGAATCCGCCGTCCGTAGCCTGCTGGTGGCTGCCGC
>JAHEFS010000032.1 GCA_024640045.1 Chromatiales bacterium
CTGAGGTTCTGGATCAAGGGTGTGGCCGGGTGCGGGAAAGGCGCGCACAGTAACGCTTTTGCCCTTTCAGTGCAATGCCAATCATGCGGTATTCATCCGCGCGAGACCTGAAATCCCAGTGCGTTTAGCGTTTCTCGACTACCGGCATCCGCCCCCTCGATTCGCCAATGGGGGAACTCGTGGCGCTGCGGGTAGTCGCGTCGCAGGGCATCGAAGACCTGCGCATTGGCCCAGTGAATGCCTTGCCGATCCAGCCAGGCGGTATCGATGTGATCGAGACCAATCGTGGCGCTGCCGACGAAACGAACTCCACTGCCTGACAGCAGGCTGGCGTCGACGGGCGTGATGGATTTCACCAGCAACGCATCGGCGCTTTCCAGGTCAGTTGGTCCAATGTTCCGGCCTGAGCGCAAGCGCAAGCTGGCGTGCCGACCAAAAGTCTGGTCAAGCAATGGAAGGTTTTGATCGGCGACGATGAGCATTGCATTTGAATGTGGGCACGGGTTGGGAAAAACCTGCATTTAGCTGACTCAGGTCTGCTGAACCCGGTCTGACCACGGGGGGAATTCGTTTACAATAATACCGCTTTATCCCCCTCGGCGGGCGACCGGCGCCGCAGAATTCGGCGACGCGCTCAAGCCACCTGGAATTCATAAGGAGTTTTCAATGAAGAAGCCTGTGCGAGTCGCCATTACCGGTGCGGCCGGCCAGATCGGCTACCAATTGTGTTTCCGCATTGCTGCCGGCGATATGCTCGGACCGGATCAGCCGGTCATTCTGCAATTACTGGAAATTACACCGGCCCTGGGAGCCCTCGAGGGTGTGACCATGGAGTTGCGTGACGCCGCATTTCCTCTTTTGAACGGTATCGTGGCGACGGACGATGCCAATGTCGCTTTCGCGGACGTGAATTACGCCCTGCTGGTTGGCGCCCGTCCGCGCGGACCTGGAATGGAGCGTAGTGATCTGTTGGCGGCTAACGGCCAGATATTCGGTCCTCAGGGCAAAGCCCTCAACGATCACGCGAGCCGCGATGTAAAAGTGCTGGTGGTCGGCAATCCAGCCAACACGAATGCCCTGATCGCGCAGTCACATGCACCTGACCTGGATTCTCGCAATTTCACCGCCATGACGCGACTCGATCACAACCGGGCGCTGGCGCAGTTGGCGGCAAAAACCGGCAGACACCATAACGACATACAGCGCATGGTCATCTGGGGCAATCATTCTTCCACGCAGTATCCCGACATCCATCACGCGAAAGTGGATGGAAAGGGCGCCCATGGCCTGGTTGATGAAGATTGGTATCGCGGCACGTTTATTCCGACGGTCCAGCAGCGCGGGGCCGCCATCATCAAGGCGCGTGGCGCTTCCAGTGCGGCATCCGCAGCATCGGCCGCCATCGATCATGTGCGCAGTTGGGCGCTGGGGACGGTGAAAGGTGACTGGGTCTCGATGGCCGTTCCGGCCGACGGCAGTTACGGCATTGAGCCGGGTATCATTTATTCCTTCCCGTGCGTGTGTGAAGGCGGTGACTACCGGATCGTGCAGGAACTGGATATCAATGGTTTCAGCAGGGAACGGATGGATGCCACGGAGGCTGAACTTCGCGAGGAGCGCGCGGCAGTCGAAACGCTGCTCTGATTTTCCGGTGGCAATCTGAAAGCCCCGCCCGCAAGGCGGGGCTTTTTCATGGGTTGGTTTCGGGCAGGGAACGGTCCGCCTGGATGTCGAAGTGTACCTCCAACTCATCGGCTACCCGCAACCCACCACCGAGGATGCCGAAGGGTTCGATGTCCCAATCGCTCTGTCGTACCGTGAACTTTCCGTTGGCAGACAGACCATTTTCATCAAAGACGATGGGCACGGATAATTCGAACGCCCTTTCGACGCCGTTGATTGTCATCGTTGTCCGCGTCTGAAATTCGGAGGAAGTGCTGCCGGCAACTTCAAGCCTGATGTTGATCTCGGGCCAGCGGGCGGCTTCGAGCACATGTTCCAGCAAGTTCCTTCTTGTCCCCTCAATGTCACTTGCGTCGGGAGACGTATCGAGTTGGAAGGCCAGCCGCGCCGCGGAAGGATCAATTTCGAGATCGGACACCCTGACCCAAAGGTCTGCACGACTGTTTATGGGCTCCTTCGGGTTCCAGAATACTTCGCCCCGAGGTTTCGCCACGATCACGTGGTCGTGGCCAAAACGCGCGAGGGGGCCTTCACGCCGCACCAGAATCGTGGCTTCAGATGCCTGTTGGTTCAGCAGGTAAACTCGTTCACCCGGTCCGGGCAACTGGTGGGCCCGGAGGTCTTCGTTCCTCGCTGTGGAAGGCGTGATCGCCTGCCTGGCAGGTTCTGGCTGGCAGGCGGTGAGCACCATGCCTGCCAGAACGAGTGCCGCCGAGGTTCTCACGCTATTGCTCGCGCGCCAGTTTGACTTCAAATTGCAGCTCGACGTTCTGCCCGATGCTGTCTTCGTTTGCCCATTCGCCGCTGCCGATATTGAAGTCGCCACGCAGCAATACCAGGTTGCCCTCCATGACAGCGATTCCTGCCGACTCCACCCACTGGAACGGAACTTCAACCGCGTGCGTGACACCCTTCAGGGTCAGTTCGCCGCGGGCCAGGAATGTTCCTGATCCCCGGGACAGAACTTGATTGCTTTCGAAGCGGGCATTTCGGTGGTTTTCGAAGTCAAACCATGCCGGATCGGCAATCCCTTCGTTCAGGTCCGAACTAAACATATCCGCACTGGTGATATCGATCTCAACGCGGAGCTGCTCGTCACCGGACTCGGGCCCGCCAAAATCCAGTCCAACGTCGAACCGCCGAAATGTTCCCGGTGCCTCTGCGCCCTCTAACCTGGCGGTAAAACGGATAAACCCCTGGTTTTCCACTGATCGCCAGGCGTCTGCTTGGGCCTGACCCGTGATCAGTAGCGATCCGCACAATGCCAGGAATCGGAGTCTAGTCACGGTGGTTCCGTAACATGCGGCGCAACACGTCGTCGCCGAGCAAGAAGTGATGGCGCAGTGCGGCGGCAATGTGTCCCAGGACAATCACGGCCAGCAGGATGGCCAGCGTCTCGTGTGTTTCCCCGGCGAATTCGGCAATGGTCTCGTTGGGCGCGATGATGTCGGGCCAGGGTATAAGCCAGAAGACATTCATGGGCATGTTCTTGGCCGAGTTCATGACCCACCCGGACAGGGGCAATGCCAGCATCAGGCAATAAAGTGCAAGGTGTCCGGCGCGCGCGGCCCATATTTCCCGGCGTGGGGATTCCGGCGGGGGTTCAGGCGTTGGGTTGAACAGGCGCCACGACAGGCGGATAAGAACCAGCAACAGTAGCGTGATGCCGATTGACTTGTGCCATGTCAGGACCTGCAGTCGTTCCGGTGACCGCCCCAGTTCGTGGCCAACCTTGCCCAGCAGGAACTGTACAGCCAGCAGGATGGCCATCAGCCAGTGCAACTGCCGCGCGAGGCTGCCCCATTGTCTCCCGGTATTACGAATCACGTCATGACTCCTGGCCAGCAAAGAATCCACCTGGTCGGCGTGTTTCCCGACGGGCTGCATGATGCTCAGCTTATCCCGTTTAGGGGGTCTCGGGGAGTGCGGGAGGTGTGTCGACCGCCGATGCGGGTCATCCCGGTGGCCTGATCATTTGTATTACGAGCCAGCTCCCGGCTCTGTGGCCGGATGCGTTTATGGTGAGGAAGATGGCGCTGACGAGTCCGTCAGCGCTTCATGAAGTTGAAGAACTCAGCGTTGGTCTTGGTCGACTTGAGCTTGTCCAGCATGAATTCGATCGCCTGGGTTTCATCCATCGGGTGCAGAAGTTTGCGCAGGATCCAAACCTTCTGTAGTTGCGCCTGGTCGATCATCAATTCTTCGCGACGCGTACCCGAACGGTTGATGTCGATGGCGGGGTAGACACGCTTTTCGGCAATCCGGCGGGCCAGGTGGATTTCCATGTTGCCGGTACCCTTGAACTCCTCGTAGATCACCTCGTCCATCTTGGAGCCGGTCTCGACCAGAGCCGTGGCGATGATGGTGAGGGAACCGCCTTCGGTAACGTTTCGTGCGGCGCCGAAGAAGCGCTTTGGCCGCTGCAACGCATTGGCGTCGACGCCGCCCGTCAATACCTTGCCAGAGGAAGGTGCAACGGTGTTGTAGGCTCGGGCCAGGCGGGTGATGGAATCGAGCAGGATGACGACGTCGTGTTTATGCTCCACCAGCCGCTTGGCGCGTTCGATGACCATTTCGGCCACCTGGACGTGACGCGAAGCCGGCTCATCGAACGTGCTGGAGATGACTTCTGCGTCTACCGATCGCTGCATTTCCGTTACTTCTTCCGGCCGCTCGTCAATCAGCATGATGATCATCTTACAGTCCGGCGAGTTGGCCCGGATACTGGTAGCGATGTTCTGCAGCATGATGGTCTTACCCGCCTTCGGCGGCGATACCACCAAGCCTCTCTGGCCCTTGCCGATGGGTGAAACCAGGTCGATGATGCGGGCGGTGATGTCCTCTGTACTGCCGTTACCCCTTTCGAGTTGCAGTTGCTGAGTGGGGAACTCGGGCGTCAGATTCTCGAACAGGATTTTGCGCTTGGCAGCTTCCGGCGGTTCATAGTTGAGCTCTTCGACTTTCAATAACGCGAAGTAGCGTTCACTGTCTTTTGGAGGCCTGATCTTGCCGGTAAGCATGTCGCCTGTTCGCAGGCTGAAGCGGCGAATCTGGCTGGGTGAAACGTAGATGTCATCCGGGCCCGCAAGGTAAGAACTGTCAGCTGACCGCAGGAAGCCAAAGCCATCCTGCAGGATTTCCAGGACGCCCTGCCCATAGATGCTCTCGCCGCTCTTGGCATGGGCCTTGAGAATGGAAAAGATCACATCCTGTTTGCGTGATCGCGCTACGCCTTCCAGATTCATCTCGTTGGCAATTTCCAGCAATTCAGCAATGGGTTTCTGTTTGAGTTCGCCTAGGTTCATAGTTGTGTTCGATGTCGTGGCCGAAGGCCGGGTTGATAGGGATCGCGTTGCCAGGATCTGTGTCAGAAAAAAATCGTTTTCGGGGTGCTTTTTTTTAGGCTGGGCCCCAGCCCTTATCGAATCGGGCGGCAGCCTGGCCGGTTAAAGATGGTCTGCGTATTCCGTCGGTAAACAGAACGAATCGGGGTTATCCCTTCACTACGTGTTTTCTTTAGCTGTTCTAAATGAGCGGAAACCGGTTCGGGGACTGCTCAGATCGGGGGGATCCCCGCCGCAGATGGGGTAAAACTAGCACGATCAAATCGCAGCGTCCAGTGATTTGTGATCCGGATGCCGGCCCTGGCTCTGCATGCCCGGGCCGGTCCGTGAGTCGAGTCAGATGTTTTCTTCAACAAAAGCCTTCAGGTGGCCCATGGTCATGGCGCCAACCTTGGTTGCGTGAACATGGCCATCCTTGAAAATCATCAGGGTCGGAATGCCTCTAATGCCATACTGCTGGGGCGTGGCGGCGTTGCTGTCGATGTCCAGCTTGGCTACCTTCAGCCTGCCATCGTATTCATCGGCAATTTCGTCGATGATCGGTGCAATCATCTTGCAAGGGCCGCACCATTCTGCCCAGTAGTCGACCAGGACAGGCGTGTCCGAATTCAGCACTTGCTGTTCGAAATCACCGTCGGTGACGTAAATGATCTTTTCGCTCATTAAATTCTCCTGGCTGCACTGCACTTCTCGACTGGTACATGGAAGTCAGCACGGTTAATATGACGGGTTCAAGGCCCGGGTCCACGCTCCGGCCACAGGGAAGGGGCAGCGCTCGTCAATTTCGGATATTCATTTCAACTGAACCGCCTGCATAGATCAAGGTGGTTACCGTGATTTTCAAGTCCCTTTGCAAAATTCGCATGCCGGCAGGAACAATTTGAATATACAGCAAAGCAAAACCGAGGGTCCATTGACGGACCTCGCATTCACCGAACTGGGGCTGCGCCCCGAGGTCGAGGCAGGGGTCAGGCAGGCGGGTTTCACCCACTGCACACCCATCCAGGCCCTGACTTTGCCACCCGCGCTAAAGGGCAACGATGTTGCCGGTCAGGCGCAAACGGGCACGGGTAAGACGGCGGCTTTTCTGCTGGTGATTTTCCAACGATTACTCGATGACCCGGACCCTGGTGACGGGCGGCAGCCGCGATCACTGGTGTTGGCCCCGACGCGGGAACTGGCCCTGCAAATCCACAAGGACGCCGTTCTGCTCGGTTCTGGTACCGGGCTCAAGCTGGGCCTGGCTTATGGCGGCGTCGATTACGAGAAACAGCGCGAACAGTTGCAGGCTGGCGTGGACGTTCTGATTGGCACACCCGGCCGATTGATCGACTATTTCAAACAGCATGTGTTCAACCTGAAGCGTATCCGGGTGGCCGTGCTCGATGAAGCTGACCGAATGTTCGATCTGGGCTTCATTAAGGATATACGGTACCTGTTAAGGCGGATGCCAGTTGCCACCGAGCGGCAGGGGCTGATGTTCTCAGCGACGCTGTCTCACCGCGTTATGGAGCTCGCCTACGAACACATGAACAACCCGGAAACGCTGAAAGTCGAAACGGAAAGCGTGACCGCCGACAACGTGCACCAGTCGGTTTATTACCCCGCCAACCGGGAAAAACTGCCGTTGTTGCTGAAGTTGCTGCGAGCGGTTCCGGAAGGTCGAATCATGGTATTCGTCAACACCCGGGCAGCGGCCGATCGCGTGGGGCGTACGCTGGATGCCAACGGAATCCCGACTGCAGTGCTTTCCGGCCGTGTGCCGCAAAAGAAGCGGCAGAGCCTGCTTAAACGCTTTCACGATAATGATCTCAGCGTGCTGGTAGCCACTGATGTAGCTGCTCGCGGTTTGCACATTCCTGATGTGAGCCACGTGATCAACTTCGACCTGCCGCAGGATGCGGCGGATTACGTGCACCGCATCGGCCGTACGGCCCGCCTCGGCGCGAGGGGCGAGGCCATCAGTTTTGCCTGCGAAGATTACGCTTTCGGTTTGCCGGAAATCGAGGAGTTCATCGGTTATTCGATTCCGCTGGAGAACATCGATCCTGATGCCTTGCCTGACGTTACCCGACCACCGCGCCGGCCACCCTCCGAAGACGATCGCCGCCGCCACGGCCGGGGCGGTAGAGGGAATTCCGGCCAGCAGCGTGGTTCCGGTGGTTCGCGAAGCCGCTCGGGCCGGGGGCGCAGCAAACCGGGTGGTGGCAACCGGGGTTAGGTTGAGGCGGGAATGATTCGCTTCGAACAGGTCAGCAAGCGCTATTCCGGCGGCAACCAGGCACTGCAGGGCGTCACTTTTTCAATACAACCGGGCAGCCTCGTTTTCCTCACGGGCCACTCCGGCGCGGGGAAGAGCACACTTTTGCGGCTGGTCATGATGCTGGAGCGGCCATCCCGCGGCCAGGTCGTCGTTAATGGCCAAAGTCTGAGCCAGTTGCACGACCGCCATGCCCCGATGGTGCGGCAGCAGATCGGCATGATTTTTCAGGATCATAAGCTGCTCAACGATAAGACTGTTGCCGACAACGTGGCGCTTCCCCTGATGATTGCCGGCTTGCGATATGGAGACATCCGCAAGCGGGTAAGGGCGGCTCTTGACAAGGTTGGATTGCTGGCCAAGGAAAAGTCCTGGCCGCTGGCCTTGTCGGGCGGTGAGCAGCAGCGCGTCGGTATCGCACGCGCCATCGTTGGCATGCCGCCACTTTTGTTGGCTGACGAGCCGACGGGCAACCTGGACCCGGAGCTCTCCTGGGAACTGTTCAGACTCTTCCGCGAAGTTTCAGAAGCCGGAGTCACGGTGCTGATCGCCAGCCATGACCTCGAGCTGGTCCGTCGCATGGGTGAGCGGGTGTTGGTCCTGTCCGACGGCAAGCTCATCGACGATGTGCCGGCACGAACGGGCCGCCGGAGCGAATGATGGGAATCGGGAGTGCGAGGCGACGGATTCGGGCCTGGGGCAGGCGGCACAGCTACAGCTTCTTTTCCAGCCTCGGGACACTGTTGCAGCACCGGCTGGGTACGCTGATGACCGTCCTGGTGCTGGGCATCGCCATCGTCTTGCCGTTGGGACTATATGTCACCCTGAAGAACCTCGATCGTCTCGACTTGCGCCAGGAAGAATGGAATGCGGTGTCCGCGTTTTTGCCTAACGCGACCCCGGCCAGTGAGGTCACCGCGTTGGCCGGGGAGCTTCGGGTACGGGCCGATACTGCGGACGTTTTGGTAGTCTCACCCGAGCAGGGTATGACTGAGTTCAGGGAGGCTTCCGGGTTTGGGGCCTCGCTGGAGGCTTTGGATGAAAATCCGCTGCCGTGGGTACTGACCGTGATTCCGGCTGATCCCGAGGGCAGTTCTTCTGTCGCGGCGCTCGAAACGCAGGTGCAGTCACTCATGGCTTTTCTCGAGGATAATGAACGGGTCGAGTCCGTCCAGTTCGATTTCAAGTGGTTGCAGCGACTGGGCCGCCTGCTGGAACTGGGCCGGGCTGCGGTGTTGGTGCTGGCCTTGCTGTTTGGTTTGTCGGTAATCGTATTGGTCGCGAATACGATCCGTCTGGACGTGGCGGCACGCGCCCAGGAAATTGAAGTCCTGGCCCTGGTGGGTGCCGGCAATGCGTTCATCCGGCAGCCGTTCCTGTATTCCGGTTTCTGGTACGGGGTCATGGGCGGAACCCTGGCCCTCGGCCTCATGTGGCTGACGCTGCTTTACCTGGCTCCGCCCCTGGAGCGTTTGCTGGATACTTACGGCCAGGGATTCCGGTTGTATAGCCTTGATGGATTCCAGGTCGGTCTGCTGCTGTTGTGCAGTGGCTTTCTCGGTTGGCTGGGGGCGTTTGTTTCCGTGCAACGTTATCTCAAACTGTTGGCGGTCGGCGGCACGCTTGGGCGGCGTTGAACTCTAAGCCGTCCGGGAACATCTCGAAATAATATGTGTCAAAGGTTTCAGTCAATCACGATGGCGGGTGTTTCCATGCCAGCGTAGAGGCAGGGAAACACTGCTGTTACGTGTGCGCAGTCAGGTATGAAATTCAGGTATCAAAACTGCTATAATGGAACGCTTGCATGTTGGGAGGTTCAATGAGCAAAGCACTGGTACCAAGCCATTTGCTGGTTCCGGCTGGAACCGGGAGCCTGGACGCCTATATCCAGGAGGTCAACAAGATTCCCATGTTGACCCTGGAAGAGGAACAGGAACTCGCGTTCAGATACCGGGAACACGATGATCTCGAGGCGGCGCGTCGCCTGGTGCTCGCGCACCTGCGGTTCGTGGTCCACGTAGCCAAGGGCTACACCGGGTACGGCCTGCAACTGGGCGACCTGGTTCAGGAAGGCAATATCGGGCTGATGAAGGCCGTGAAGCGCTTTGACCCCGACCGTGAAGTCAGGCTGGTGTCGTTTGCCGTGCACTGGATTCGAGCTGAGATGCACGAGTTCATCCTGCGCAACTGGCGCATCGTCAAGGTGGCGACGACCAAGGCTCAGCGGAAGTTGTTCTTCAACCTGCGCAAGTCGAAGAAGCGCCTTGGCTGGTTGAACATGGAGGAAGTCAATACGGTTGCCGAGAACCTGGGTGTTAAACCCGAGGTCGTCCTTGAGATGGAATCCCGGTTGTCCGGTCAGGACATCGGCTTTGATCTCTCGCCGGATGCCGATGATGATGATTCCCCTCGCGTAACGCCTGCTGCATTCCTGCGGAGCGATGAAGACACACCCGAACGTGCCCTGGAAGCAGAGGACCTGGAGTCGCATCAGAATGCGTTGCTCTATGAAGGCCTGGGACAGCTTGACGAACGTAGTCAGGACATCATCCGCAGTCGCTGGTTGACCGATCAGAAGTCGACCCTGCAAGAGCTGGCGGATCGCTACGGAGTTTCTGCTGAGCGGATTCGGCAGCTCGAAGTCAATGCCATGAACAAGATGCGGGCCAGTCTGAACGCCTGAGTCCTTCTCAAAACATCTGAAAAAACCTCCCCACTCGGGAGGTTTTTTTTGGCCCCGCCGCTCAGGCGCTTTCGGATTCTTCCAGCCAGGCTTCCATCGGCGGACAGCTGCAGACCAGGTTGCGATCGCCGAACACGTTATCCACTCGGGTAACCGCGGGCCAGAACTTGCCGCGCCACAGCTCGGGCGCCGGAAATGCGGCTTGCTCGGGCGAATAGGGATGGGTCCAGTCGCTCACCAGGTCCCGCGCATTGTGTGGCGCGTTGACGAGGGGATTGTCTTCGGCCGGCATCTGACCGGACGCCACCTGGTCGATTTCGTTGCGGATGGCCAGCATGGCGTCACAGAATCGGTCCAGTTCGGCCAGTGATTCGCTCTCGGTAGGCTCGATCATCAGGGTGCCAGGGACTGGGAATGACATCGTGGGAGAGTGGAATCCATAGTCGATCAGGCGCTTGGCGACATCTTCTTCGGAGATTCCGCTGCTCTGCTTGAACGGGCGCAGATCGATGATGCACTCGTGGGCCACGTGGCCGTTTCGGCCGGCGTAGAGCACCGGGTAGGCACCAGACAATCGCGTGGCAATATAGTTGGCGTTGAGAATCGCGACCTGTGTGGCTCTGAGCATTCCCTCCGGACCCATCATTCGCACGTATGCCCAGGAAATCGGCAGGATGCCCGCGCTGCCCCAGGGGGCGGCCGAAAGCGCTCCGTTTGCGGCGTGTGGACCTTCCATGTCGACCAGCGAATGGCCAGGCAGGTAAGGCGCGAGGTGTTCGCGGACGCACAGCGGGCCGACACCGGGTCCGCCGCCGCCGTGTGGTATGCAAAAAGTCTTGTGCAGATTCAGGTGTGAGACATCGGCTCCGAAGCTTCCGGGACTGGCACAACCTACCAGTGCATTGAGGTTGGCGCCGTCGAGGTACACTTGCCCGCCGTGGCGGTGCACGATCTCGCAAATGTCCCTGATCTGCTCTTCGAATACGCCGTGGGTCGAAGGGTAGGTGATCATCAACGCGGACAGCGTGTCGTGGTATTGCGTCGCTTGACGCTCCAGGTCTTCAATATCGACGTTGCCATGATCGTCGCAGGCCACCACCTTGATCCGCATGCCCGCCATGGCGGCGCTGGCCGGGTTGGTGCCGTGTGCTGAAGACGGTATCAGGCAAATATCGCGCTGATCATCCCCCCGTGCATGGTGATATTCCTTGATCGCCAGCAGTCCGCCGTACTCACCCTGCGAACCGGCATTGGGCTGCAGTGATACGGCATCGTAGCCGGTGCAGGCGCACAGCATGTCTTCCAGTTCCCGGATCATCCGCTGGTAGCCCCGCGCCTGCTCCACAGGAGCGAACGGGTGCAGGTCGCTGAATTCCGGCCAGGTCACGGGAATCATCTCGGTGGTCGCGTTGAGCTTCATGGTGCAGGAACCCAGTGAAATCATGGCGTGTGCCAGTGACAGGTCCTTGTTTTCCAGGCGCTTCAGATAACGCAGCATTTCGGTCTCGGAATGAAAGCAGTTAAAGACCTCGTGCTCCATGAACGTCGAATGTCGGTGCAGATCTTCCGCGAAGCCCCGGTGCCCGGCTTCCAGTGAGCGGTCCAGTCGCTCCAGGTCGGGCTGTGGCGCGTCCGGCATGAATGCGGCCCACAAGGCCTGGACATGTGCCCGGGTTGTTTTTTCATTGACGCTGAAACGTATGTGTCCGGCGTCCACCGAGAAAACATTGATTCCTGCTTTGCCGGCGCGCTCCCGAACCGCATCTGCGTCTTTTGCGCTGCATGCGACCGTCAGCGTGTCGAAGAATTCCTGGGTTGTTGCCGGAGTCCCCAGTTGCTGCAGACCGGCCTGCAGCAGACAGGTCAGGCGGTGGACGCGGCCGGCGATGCGGCTGAGTCCGGCCGGCCCATGATAGACGCCGTACATGCCCGCCATGACGGCCAGCAGGGCCTGTGCGGTACAGATATTGCTGGTCGCTTTGTCCCTCCGGATATGTTGCTCGCGCGTCTGTAGTGCCATGCGCAGTGCAGGAAAGCCGTGACGATCGCGCGAGACGCCGATTACCCGGCCAGGGAGGGTCCGCTTGTATTCGTCCCGCGTGGCATAAAAGGCAGCATGAGGCCCGCCATAGCCCATGGGGACACCGAAGCGCTGAGCGGAGCCAAGCACAATATCGGCACCCATTTCACCGGGTGGCTTAAGCAGGACCAGGCTAAGCAGGTCCGCAGCCACGGCAACCAGCGTGCCGCTTTGCTGCGCCTGTGCAATCAGGTTTTGCCAGTTCCTGGTTTCTCCAGAAGCGCCGGGGTACTGCAGCAGCAGGCCAAAGTACTCGCCGTCAGCCAGCGCTGCCGCCGGTTCACCAACCACGACCTCGAACCCGAAATGCCGTGCGCGCGTGCGCACCACGTCAATCGTCTGTGGCAGGCAGTCGTTGTCGACCAGGAAGCGGTCGCTGCGCGATTTACGATTCATGCGCTTGAGTTGTGCCATGGCCTCGGCAGCAGCGGTCGCCTCGTCGAGTAACGAAGCGTTGGCCAGTTCCATGCCTGTCAGGTCGCACACCATCTGCTGGAAATTCAGCATCGCTTCGAGGCGGCCCTGGGAAATTTCCGCCTGGTAAGGCGTGTATGCGGTGTACCAACCGGGGTTTTCCAGGACGTTTCGCAGGATCACGGGGGGCGTGACCGTCTCGTGATAGCCCATGCCGATCATGTTGTGCAGTAACTGGTTTTCACCGGCGATCTCTTTGAGTTCCTGCAAGACCTCGCGCTCACCGAGCGCCGGCTTTAATGCCAACGGGGCGGTTTCGAGGATGGCTACTGGCAGCGTTTCACGAATCAGTTCCTCCAGCGAGGCGGCACCGACGGTATTCAGCATGTGTTGGATCTGATCCGGGTCCGGCCCGATGTGGCGCCGGATGAATTCACCGTGCGTTTCGAGTTCGGTAAGGGGTGAGGCGGAAGTTGTTTCGTTGGATAGATTCGACATGGTCAGGTTCCGTCAGAGCGAGCCGGGCCCGGCATAGGTCCGGGTCAGCATCATGAAGTAATGATCGGCCAGCAGGAATACAAACAGCATCATCAGATACGTTACAGAGTACCCGAAGGCCCTCAGGGGCAGCTGCCGGTCCTGGCTACGCAACATCCGAAGGGCGTACCAGAGAAAGCCGGCGTTCAACACGGTGGCACCGGCCAGGTAAAGCAGGCCACTCATATGGGTAAGGTAGGGCAGCGTGGTGACGATAATCAACAGGATCGTGTAAAACAGAATTTGCAACCGGGTAAAAGGCAGGCCGTGGGTAACGGGCAGCATTGGGATGTCGACGGCCGCGTAATCGGCTCGACGATAAATCGCCAATGCCCAGAAATGGGGGGGGGTCCAGACGAAAATAATCAGGAACAGCAGCAGCGCGTGCGGATCGGCTGAACCGGTCACCGCGGTCCAGCCCAGCAGGGGCGGTGCGGCGCCTGCGGCACCCCCGATGACGATATTCTGGGGCGTCGCGCGCTTTAGCCAGACGGTGTAAAGAATGGCGTAGCCGATCAGCGAGAGAAACGTGAGAACTGCGGTCAAAACGTTGACCCAGGTGACCAGTATGAACATTGACAGCGCCGCCAGGATCAATGCAAAAATCAACACGTTGTTCACGGTCAATTGGCCGGTGGGCAGTGGGCGATCGCGTGTGCGGGCCATGATGGCGTCGATGCGCTGGTCCAGCAGATGGTTGATGGCGGCGGCGGCGGAGGCCGAGAGCCCGATCCCGATGGTGCCAGCCAGCAGTGCGCTGAGTGGCGGCCAACCAGGCACGGCCAGGAACATCCCGACCACGGCTGTGAACACGATCAGCCAGACCACCCGGGGTTTGCACAGTTCGAGATATTTACGCCAGGGAATGGTGGTTGTTGCGTTCATCGGCGATTGGATGAAGTCCGGTAGAGCAGCGTCACCATGATACTGAGAATCACCGCGGCCATGCCATTGTGCGCCACGGCATTGGGCAGCGGCAGTCGCAAAACAATATTCAACAGGCCGATGATGAATTGCAGGCTGACTGCTCCCGCCAACAGCACACCCAGTCGTTGCAACGCGGCCACGCCGATCAAACGGAAAGCCACGGTCAGCAGCGTGATCAGCGTAACAATGGCCCCAATACGATGCGTCAGGTGAATGGCCGTGCGCGAGGGCAGGTCGAGTAGGCCCCCCTCGTAATCCACGCCGATTTCGCGCCACAGGACAAACCCTTCGGCAAAGTCAGTTTCGGGTAACCACTGTCCCATGCAGGTGGGAAGGTCGGGGCATACCAGGGCGGCGTAGTTGGCGCTGGTCCATCCGCCCAGGGCAATCTGCGCGACCAGCACCAGCAAGCCAACCAGTATCCATTGGCGTAGCCGTTGGACGGGCCTGCCGGGCGAGTAGCCCGAAGGGGATCGACTGCTCTGCCAGGCCCAGACCAATAGCGCCAATGTCGTCATGCCGCCGAGCAGGTGCAGCATCACGATGACCGGCTTCAGTTTCAGGGTTACCGTCCACATCCCGAGGGCCGCCTGGAACAGGATCAGTGCCAGCAGCAAAGCTGCCTTGCCCCGCATGTCGGGTGCGCCTTTTTCTCGCCGCCAGGCTACCCAGTTGAGAGCCAAAACCAGTAATACCAGCCCGCCGGCGATGTATCTGTGCAGCATCTCTTTCCAGGCCTTGTGGACTTCCACCGGCCTTTCCGGGAATGCCTGATTGGCCGAGTCGAGTTCGTGCGCCGCCTGGGGCCACGTCATCTGACCATAGCAGCCTGGCCAGTCCGGACAGCCCAGACCTGCATCGGACAGGCGAACCCAGGCGCCCAGTACGATGACCAGGAACGCCAGGGCCAACCCAAAGCCGGCGATTCGATGAAAGGTCTGATGCATGGCTTACCCGTCCGTACCGGACAACTTGAGGAGTCTTTTCAGGTCCTTGTTGAGATGGTTCGGGTCGAAACCCGCAGCGTAACGCATCATTATATTTCCCGCGGGATCGACGAGAAAGACCTGCCCAGGTTGTAGGGTACCATCAGGCTGCAGGTCTCCCAGCCGGCGAAGCACGGCTTCTATGGCGCCCGTACGGTCATAGCCCAGCACGAAAGCCGGGTAGGTTTTGAGTAACCCGGCAGCCGCCGTTGCATCAGACGGAGTGGGGATGAGCGGCATGACGCTGAGTTGTTCCTGGTGCCTGCCCGAGGCCCGATGAATCTGTCGCAGCGATTCAATGTCCTTCAGGCAACGCTCGATGCACGGATTAACCACCGGATAAAGGATTACCCACCGATCGAGCGCACCAGCTTCCTGATTGGTTTCCACGAGTTGATAGTCAAGTGGCTGGGGCGGTTGCACCAGTGTTCCCAGGTTGGTCATTCCGCCGGGCTGATAATTCCACCAGGGGCTGTGCATGAGCACCGCAACCACCACCGGGGTGGCAAACAGGAAAAAGATCAGGACCAGAGTCAGCCTGGCTCGATTCAATGTCATGATTCAGCTCCGCGGCGTACGCCAAGATGTATCCAGATAATGAGGGCGGCGATCAGAAAGGTAAACCATTGCAACGCACGAGCGCGGTGTTTAGCCGCGCCGGTTTGCACCGGCTTCCATTCGCGGTCATCGAAACCAGCAGAATGCTTGGGCTCCAGCAACAGGACATAAGGGTAAAGGGGGACACTGAGCGCGTCGGCCATGGCATCCAGCCTGGGGTAGGTGACCAACTGCGGCCAGTTGTCTTTGCCAACCTCGTCAGGCGCGCCGAGTTGCCGGCCGGGTACGTAGGGCTCGTCCAGAATTCCGCTGACGGTCGTGATTTCCGAAGACGTCGGTACCGCGGGAAGGGAGCGCCTGTCGGCAGCCAGCGGCAACCAGCCCCGGTTGATCAGGATGACCCTGCCATCCGTGAGCGTGAACGGCGTCAGAACGTGAACTCCGGGCCGCATGGCGAAAACCTGGTTGTCGACCAGCAAGTGTCTTTCCGTATCGAATTGTCCCCGAACTTCCACGCGTGCATAACGAGACGATTCAGCGACCTCAGGCAGATTCTGGAAGTGCGGGGCCTCTTCGAAAGCCGCCTGCAGTGAATCTTTTTGCGCGGCGCGATCAAGCTGCCAGTTGCCGAGCCAGACGAACACCAGGCCCAGGGCGCCCAGCAACAGGCTCGCTTGCCAGGAAGGCCGAAATTTCCTAAGCGATGCGGACACCTGCACACGCCTCCTGGTGCTTGGGTATACTGGCGCTTTTACACAATTGGTCACGTCTCGCCATGTTCATCAAGGTCTTTATCGTCCTGTTTCTGCTCGTGATCGTGTATACGCTGATCTCTTCTTTCTGGTTCCTGGTCAAGGACAAAGGTGAAGGGACGCGAACCGTGCGCCGGTTGACCTGGCGCATCGGTTTATCCCTGTTGTTGTTCGTCTTGCTGTATGTCGCGTACCTGGCGGGCTGGGTGCAACCCGGTAGCGGTAATCCTGTGCATTACCCGTCGCCCGCGAGCGGGGAGCCGCCAGCCGGCCAGTGAGGAACCGGTTGCCTGCCGGAAGCCGTCAGAGCACGTAAACGAAGATAAACAGTCCCAGCCAGACTACGTCCACAAAGTGCCAGTACCACGCGACTGCTTCGAAACCGAAGTGGTGCTCCGGCTTGAAGTGTCCCTTCATGGAACGGAACAGGATCACGGTGAGCATGATGGCGCCCAACGTCACGTGCATGCCGTGAAAACCTGTCAGCATGAAGAAGGTGGAGCCGTAAATCCCTGAGCCCAGGGTCAGGCCGAGGTGCTGATAGGCTTCCTGGTACTCGTAAACCTGGTAGTAAAGGAACACGCTACCCAGGGCCACCGTGGCCGCCAGCCAGATGACCAGACCAGTGCGATTCGCCGCCTTCAATGCGTGGTGGGCCAGGGTGATGGTGACGCCCGAGGACAACAGGATCAGCGTGTTCAGGAACGGAATGCCAAAGGCCGGAATCGTCTGGAAATCTCCGCCAACTTCGCCCGGCCCGTTCGTGGGCCAGTGCGACACGAAACCTTGCCACAGGACTTCGTTGGTGGAACCCTCCGCACCGGCGCCCCCGAGCCACGGCACGGCCAGTGCGCGGGTATAGAAAAGAGCGCCAAAGAAACAGGCAAAGAACATGACTTCGGAAAAGATAAACCAGGCCATGCCCAGACGGAAAGAACCATCGACCTGCGCATTGTATTTGCCGCTTTCGCTTTCCCGGATGACTTCACCGAACCAGCCGAACAGCATGTAGACCAGGATCAGGATGCCGGCCAGGAACGTCCAGGACGCGGTGCCCGAACCATTCATCCATAGCGCGGCGCTGACCAGCATGGTGCACATGCCGATGGAGCCGATAATGGGCCACTTGGTGCCGTGGGGTACGTAATAGGTTGGGTCAGCATTCAGCGACATGGTTCGAGCCTCAATTCACTTGTTTCTTGTCCGGGCTCAGCCCGGCCATACCAGGACTGTCCTGGTCCAGGAAAAATGTATAGGACAGGGTTAATTCTTGAATGTCATCGGGCAGATCAGGATCGATATAGAAGCGCACCGGCATGGTTTTCTGTTCACCGGCGTCCAGCCCCTGGCTGGTAAAACAGAAGCACTCCGTCTTGACGAAATACAGCCCCGCCGACGGTGGCGTGACATTGTATACAGCGCGACCGTAGACCCCGGAAGGTTCCAGGTTCTCCACCAGGTAGCTGGCTTCCGACGGCATGCCAACCTGCACATTCATCGAACTGACTGTCGGCTGGAAGTGCCAGTTGAGGGCTGAGTTGGTGGTAGCGTCAAAACGAACCTTCACCAACCGGTCTTCGGCCGGCATGGCCGGCGCGGTTTCCTCGACCCTGATGCCCGCCTGGCCAATGCCGGTGATTTCGCAAAAGCGGTCATACAGTGGCGGCATGCCGAAAACGCCGAAGGCGAACATCCCCGCAGCGACGAGCAGCAGGCGTCTCAGAAGGCGCTTGTTGTCACTGTGGGGGTTCATCAGCCTTTGCCGAGAATGCCGCTGAGCATGAACACGCTGAAGATCAGAGCCGCGATCACGCCCAGTATCCAGGCGGTTCGCCGGGCCGCACGCCGCTGCTCCTGTGAGTCGCTGCCTTGCATGCTGTGTTCAGTGGGCTTCCCGCGTGCCGTGTTCCCACGTCGCGAGATCGGCCTGGGGCGGTGTATCGAATGTGTGATAGGGCGCGGGTGAAGGCACCGTCCACTCCAGTCCGCGTGCGCCTTCCCAAACCTGGGCAGTTGCCTCCTGTTTGCTGCTGCGCACACAGTGAATGATCACGCCCACGAAGATCAACTGCGTGGCGCCGAACAGGAAGCCGCCGATTGAAGACCACATGTTGAAATCAGCGAACTGTGGTGAGTAGTCGGGGATGCGCCTGGGCATGCCGGCGAGACCCAGGTAATGCTGCGGGAAGAACAGCAAATTCACGAAAATGGCTGAAAGCCAAAAATGAATTTTGCCCCACTTTTCTGAGTACATTTTGCCGGTCCACTTCGGTAGCCAGTAATAGGTACCGGCCATCAGTGCAAAAACGGCTCCCGGGACCAGTACGTAATGGAAATGCGCCACCACGAAATAGGTGTCGTGATATTGCAAATCGGCCGCGGTGATGGCCAGCATCAGGCCGGACAAGCCGCCGATGGTGAACAGGACGACGAAACCGATTGCGAACAGCATCGGGGTTTCGAAGGTCATTGCTCCCTTCCACATGGTGCTGACCCAGTTGAAGACTTTGACCCCGGTCGGCACCGCGATCAGCATGGTGGCATACATGAAGAACAACTCAGCTTCCAGCGGCATGCCCACCGTGAACATGTGGTGCGCCCAAACGATAAACGACAGGAACGCGATGCTGGCGGTGGCATAAACCATCGCGGAATATCCAAACAGCGGCTTGCGCGAGAAGGTCGGCAGGATCTGCGACACCACGCCAAAAGCGGGCAGAATCATGATGTAGACCTCGGGGTGACCGAAGAACCAGAAGATATGCTGGAACATCACGGGATCGCCGCCGCCGGCTGCATTAAAGAAACTGGTAGCGAAGAAATGGTCGGTCAGCAGCATGGTCACCGCGCCCGCCAGTACCGGCATGACCGCGATCAGCAGGTAGGCCGTGATCAGCCAGGTCCAGACGAACAATGGCATGCGCAGCAAGGTCATGTCCGGGGCGCGCATATTCATAATCGTGGCGATGATGTTGATCGATCCCATGATCGAGGAAATGCCCATCATGTGGACCGCGAACACGACGAAGGCAAAGCCGTCGCCCGTCTGCAGGCTCAGCGGTGGGTACAGCGTCCAGCCTGAGGCCGGGCCGCCGGAATCCATGAACAGCGTAGACAGCAGCATGGTGAAGGCGAAAGGCAGGATCCAGAAGCTCCAGTTATTCATGCGCGGAAGCGCCATATCCGGAGCGCCGATCATCATCGGGATCATCCAGTTGGCGAAACCAACCCAGGCCGGCATGACCGCGCCGAATACCATGATCAGCGCATGCATGGTAGTCATCTGGTTGAAGAAATCCGGCTCGACCAGCTGCAGGCCCGGCATGAACAGCTCGGCGCGAATGACCATGGCCATCGCACCGCCGATGAAAAACATGATCAGCGAAAAGACCAGGTACAGCGTACCAATGTCCTTGTGATTGGTGGTGAACAACCAGCGGGCCAGGCCCTTGGGCTTGTGATCCGCGTGGTCGTGATGATCGTGTGCGTGGGAGTCTGGGTTGCCTGCAATACTGCTCATGTCGGTGTCATCCCTTGGTGACGTCGGCAATCGCGGCGGGCTGTACCAGGTCGCCGGTTTCGTTGCCAAATGCGTTACGGGTGTAGGTGATCGCGGCTGCGATGTCGGACGCGGAGAGCAGGCCCCTGAAAGCTTGCATCGCTGTTCCTTCGCGTCCCTCGAGGACTATCTGGAGGTGAGACTCGATGTTACCGGTTGCGATTGCACTGCCGGCCAGGGCAGGGAAAGCCGGTGGCAGCCCCTGTCCATCTGCCTGGTGGCAGGTGGAGCACTGGCTGGCGTAAACCTGTTCACCCTTTTCCATCAATTCTTCGAGTGTCCAGTTTCGAACAGTGGTGGCGGATTCAACCACTGCGCCGGACCGCTGCTCACTCAGCCAGTCCTGGTACTCGTTCTCCGGCAGAGCCACGACCACCACGGGCATGAAACCATGGTCCTTGCCGCACAGTTCAGCGCATTGGCCGCGGTAGGTGCCGGGTTGTTCGATCAGGGTCCAGCTTTCATTGATGAAACCCGGAATGGCATCGCGCTTCCAGCCGAAATCAGGCACCCACCAGGAGTGCAGAACATCATCGGCAGTAATGAGGAACTTGATTTTCTTTCCGACCGGCAAGACCAGCGGGTTGTCCACATCGAGCAGGTAGTTATCCACGCTCTCCGGGTCAATGCCGGAATAAAGCTGTCGCGCCGCATTGGAATCGGCCTTCAGGCTGCTGACGAATTCGATTCCCTCATCAAGATATTCGTACTTCCACTTCCACTGGAACCCCGTGATCTTGATTGTCATTTCAGACCCTGAAGGGTCCTCCATCTGCACCAGAGCCCGGGTCGCGGGAACTGCCATCCCGACGAGAATCAGCACCGGGATGATGGTCCAGGCGATTTCAGCCTTGGTGCTGTGGCTGAAATTCGCAGCCTGGTGTCCGCGAGACTTGCGGTGCAGGACGATCGAAGTGAACATCGCGGTGAACACCAGAATCCCGATGACGACGCAAATCCACAGAATGATCATGTGCAGGCCGTAGTGTGTGGCGCTCTGAGGCGTCACCCCTACGGGCATGTTGATTTCGTTGCCGGTCAGGGCCGGTGCTGCCAGCAAAACCCAGAATGCTGCGCACATGGCCGCTAACACGGCAATCGCGACAATGAGTGTGTTTTCCTTTTTCATCCGCAGTGCAAAGCCTCAGGAACGATTGTGTTGTGGTAATGCCGACTCACCCGTTCAGTACCAGTCAGCTGACCGGGTATCAATGGCCAGAATACACGAAACCCCCGGCCTGCCTGGTTGTCCAAACTCGCGGCTGACCATAATTCACGGCTATTTCTGACCAGGCGGGTGAGCGCCAGCCGCGTATTCTAGCCTCAGCTTATATAAGCCAGCAAGGAACCAAGGCGAAAAAAGCAGGCCTGCCGTTTGCCCAACGGTCGAGTTAAGTGCTTGGTCAGGGCGGTGGGTCGGCTTAGAATTGGCATCCGTGCCGAGGCCCGAGCCGCGAGCCTAACAGATGGAGTCACGATCTTGAGCCAACCCAGCCAATTCGCCTTTATCCGCCCCTCGATGGCACCTGCTGACGAGGCGCGCGATCAGGTCAGCCGCCTGTATCATGCCGAGGAAGCCGGGTTGGTCGGGAAATTGCTCGAAGATACGGGCATCGCCGGCGATGCCGCCGCGCGCGTCAACCAGCTCGCGCAGGACCTTGTGCATCGGGTACGCAAGCGCCGGGAGGATCAGGGTGCGCTGGAAGCCTTCATGCAGGAATACGACCTCTCGTCCGAAGAGGGTGTGGTCCTCATGTGCCTGGCCGAGGCCCTGCTACGCATTCCCGATGCCGACACGGCTGAGGCGTTGATAGCGGACAAGTTGTCCGGCGCTGACTGGGAGTCCCATTTGGGCAAGAGCAGTTCGGTCTTCGTCAATGCCTCGACCTGGGGTCTGATGCTGACGGGAAAACTGGTCAGGCTGGGCGAGGGTAAAAACAAGAGCATTGGGCAGATGCTCGGGCGCATGGTCAACCGCAGCGGTGAACCCGTTGTACGCCAAGCTATCCGCCAGTCCATGCGCATCATGGGATTTCAATATGTCATGGGTCGTGACATCGAAGAAGCCATCGAACGCGCGGACAAGAAAAAGAACCGGATTTACCGTTATTCCTACGACATGCTGGGAGAGGCGGCGCTGACACAGCCTGATGCCGACCGTTATTTCGATTCCTACCGCAAGGGCATACGCGCCATCGGCTCGCAGCAGAAAGGGGAGGATATTTTTTCCGCGCCCAGCATTTCGGTCAAATTGTCCGCGTTGCATCCACGCTATGAATACACGCATCGGGAACGAGTCATTCGTGAACTCACACCGCGGTTGCTCGAATTGGCATTGTTGGCCCGACAGCAGGATGTCGCTCTCACCGTCGATGCCGAAGAAGCGGATCGCTTGCTTTTGTCGCTCGATGTGTTCGCTGCGGTTTTGAGGGACCCGGGGCTCCAGGGTTGGGACGGACTGGGCCTGGCCATTCAGACTTATCTGAAAATGGCCGGTGGCGTGATTGACCTGTTGACCGAGCTTGCGCGCGAAACTGGCCACCGGATACCCGTGAGGCTGGTCAAGGGTGCGTATTGGGATGCGGAAATCAAGCATGCGCAGGTCGAAGGCTTTCCCGGTTACCCCGTTTTTACCCGCAAGACCAACACCGATGTCTCTTATATTGCCTGTGCCAGGCGCGTGCTCGATCGGCGCCAGTGTTTTTATCCGCAGTTTGCAACGCACAATGCCCACACCATCGCGGCGATCACCGAGTTGGCGGGTCAGCGTCTCGACTATGAGTTCCAGCGCTTGCACGGTATGGGTGAAGACCTTTATGGCGAGGTGATGCACAATCCGGGGTTCAATCACGCCTGCCGTGTTTATGCGCCGGTAGGGAGTCATGAAGACCTGTTGCCCTACCTGGTGCGGCGTTTGTTGGAGAATGGCTCCAACACGTCGTTCGTTAACCGGATTGTCGATGAGAAGTTGCCGGTGGAAAAGGTGGCCGAAGACCCGATCGAACGGGTGCGAGGGACCACGCCGGTAGCGCACCCGGCGATACCCCTGCCGGTTGACCTGTACGGTGCTCAGCGGCGTAATTCGATGGGTCTGAACCTTGCGGGGGAAACGGAAGTGGCCCACCTCGCGCAGGCAATGCACCCGTGGGCGGAAAAACACTGGAGTGCAGCGCCCATTCTGGCCCGCGCTGTGAGCGCCGGTAGTGGTGGTGAAAGGCATCCTGTCAGCAATCCTGCGCACGATGAGCTGGCGATCGGTGAAGTCCGTTTTGTCACGGACGATGAAGTGCGGCAGGCGCTCAAGGACGCAGCTGATTTTCATCATGAGTGGGATGGGGTGCCCGCGAGAGAACGGGCGGCAGCGCTGGAGCGGGCGGCAGACCTGTTCGAGGCTCACCTGCCGGAATTGCTCGCCTTGTTATGCCGGGAAGCTGGAAAAACCTTTCATGACGGTATCGCCGAAGTCCGGGAGGCGGCTGATTTCCTCCGTTATTACGCGCACCAGGCAAGAGAGCTTTTCGACGAACCGCGCGTCATGCCGGGACCGACCGGCGAACGGAACCAGGTTTCCCTGCACGGGCGTGGCGTGTTCGCCTGCATCAGTCCATGGAATTTCCCGCTGGCCATTTTTACCGGCCAGGTCAGTGCGGCGCTTGCGGCGGGTAATACCGTGTTGGCCAAGCCAGCCGAGCCGACCCCGCTGGTGGCCTGGCGCGCGGTCCAATTGATGCATGAGGCGGGTGTGCCGGTCGCGGCTCTGCAGTTTTTGCCTGGCTCCGGCCGCCGGATCGGCGCGATCCTGACCTCCGATGCACGCCTGGCGGGGGTGGCGATGACCGGTTCCACGGCGACCGCGCGGGTCATTAACCGCGCCCTGGCGGGGCGTGACGCACCCCTGGCTTCGTTGATCGCCGAAACCGGCGGACAGAATGCGATGCTGGTGGACAGTTCCGCGCTGCCCGAGCAGGTGGTCAAGGATGTAATCGTCAGTGCCTTTCACAGTGCCGGTCAGCGTTGCTCAGCATTACGCGTGCTCTACCTGCAGGCGGACATTGCCGACAAGGTCATGGGAATGCTGGCCGGCGCCATGTCCGAATTGGTCGTTGGCGATCCCAGGTGGCTCGCTACCGACGTCGGGCCGGTCATCAACGAGGGGGCCCGTGCGGAGCTCGAGGCGCATGTCCGCCGCATGGAACAGGAGGGACGCCTGATTGCACGGGCGAAGCTCAGCGCCGGGCTCGCGGGTTCTTTCATGGCGCCTTGCGCGTACGAGATCGACTCCATCGATCGTCTGGAGGACGAAGTCTTCGGACCGGTTTTGCATGTTATCCGTTACCGGGCAGGTGAAATGGATCGCGTCATCGATGCGGTCAACAGCACGGGTTATGGGTTGACGTTGGGCGTGCACAGCCGCATCGACCGGGTTCAGCAGCACGTCGCCCGACGGGTACGCGTGGGTAACTGTTACGTCAACCGGTCCATGATTGGCGCCGTAGTGGGCGTGCAACCTTTCGGCGGCGAAGGTTTGTCGGGTACCGGGCCCAAGGCCGGTGGGCCGCATTATCTGTTGCGCTTCGCTACTGAACGCACCCTGACCATAAACACCGCGGCAGTCGGCGGTAACGCCAGCCTGCTGGCGATGGAGGACTGAGTGTATCTGCATTATTTTGGCCTGACAGAGCCGCCTTTCTCCATCACGCCGGACCCGGCATTTGTTTACCTGAGCGACCGTCACAGGGATGCGTTGGCTCACCTGTTGTTTGGTGTGGGACAGGGCGGCAGTGGCGGCTTCGTGCAGCTGACGGGTGAGGTGGGTACCGGCAAGACCACGTTGTGCCGCTGTTTGCTGGAACAAGTGCCCGAGGATACCCGGATTGCCCTGGTCCTGAACCCCTTGGTGACGCCAATCGAATTGCTTACCGCGATTTGCGAAGAGCTCGGCGTGTCCGTGGAAGGGGCGCAGGGCAGTGCAAAGAGCCTCGTCGATGGTCTGACTCGCTACCTGTTAAGAGCCCACGGGGAAGGCGCTCGCGTCGTGGTGGTCATTGATGAAGCCCAAAACCTGACGCCCGAAGCGTTGGAGCAGGTGCGCTTGCTTACCAACCTGGAGACCAGTAAGGACAAGCTGCTCCAGATCGTGTTGCTGGGGCAGCCCGAGTTGCGCGAAATGTTGCAGCGTCGAAACCTTCGCCAGCTGGCACAGCGAATCACGGCGCGTTATCACCTCACTCCGCTTGGGCTGCGGGACACTGAGCAATATGTCAGGCACCGGATGCGCATCGCTGGCGCCGAACGGAATCCCTTTCGAAAATCCGCCCTCAAGGCATTGTTTCAACGTTCTCACGGCGTCCCCCGGCTAATTAATATCATCGCCGACCGCGCGCTGGTCGGGGCCTACGCGCGGGAAAAGCAGGATGTGGATGCACGCCTGGTGCACGCTGCGGCCAATGAAATTCAGCTGGGCGAACCTGGGGCCCGACGTAATCCGTGGCCGTGGTTGGCGGCTGCAGCGGCCGTAGCGATGCTGGTGGTTGCCATCGGCCTGACCTTGCCGGCGAACGAGCGAGGGGGTGAAACGTCAGTGGCTGAAAGCGAAGCGGGGTCTGCTTCGGCCCTGACCGAAGGCCAAGCCGAGGTGGTGTCGGTGCCTGTGGAACAGACGGCGCCCGCCGTTTCCGCTGCACCTTTCGACCGGCTGGATCCGGCCTGGCTTGAGACCGAGAGCGCACAGGCGTGGCGGGGTTTGGCGACGGGATGGGGCGAACCTGACGATGCCTGGGCTTTGGAGGCTGCTTGCCAGGGCACAATCGGGACCGGGTATGCCTGCGTTTACAACCAGGGTAACTGGTCGCGGATTCGTCAGCTCGGGTGGCCAGTGATCTTGATTTTGAACGGCCAGCCGGAGCGTTACCTGCTGTTGCGCGGCATGAAAGATTCGAGTTTGCTGGTGGGCGCCGGTGAGGGCAGGCGCGAGGTCGCCCGCGAGGAAGTCGAACAGAACTGGTTGGGGGCTTACCTGGTGGCCTGGCCGCAATCACCCGACTGGCCGCGAGAAATCAGGCGTGGTGACACGGGCCCTGCAGTGCAGACGGTCCTGGAGCTGGCGGCGCAAGCCGAAGTCCCTCTGGCCGGTGCCAGGGCATTCGACACACGATTCGAGAGCTGGCTGAAAGGATTTCAGCAACGGCATGGCTTGGAAATGGATGGTATCGTGGGTCCTAAGACCTTGTTGTACCTGATGCGGAACTCGGTCACTGAACCCACCCTGTTGTCGGACTGGTCCGGGAGGCCCTGACTATGTCGTTCCTGTTGGATGCACTGCGAAAATCCGAACGAGCCGAGCGTCAGCGCTCGGTCCCCACGATCCACAGTGAAACATCGCTGGAAACGGGCAGTGAGCGGGAAAATGTGACGGTGCCCCTGCTGGGTATGTTGTTGCCGGCATTCCTGCTTATGTGCTGGTTTGGTCTGCAGCAGTTTGGCCATACCCCGGGCGCCGCATCGTTGACCACTGGCGCCGACCCAGGTGGAAATGTTGCGCTGACGCAGCCGGCAGCCAATCCGAACCCGGGTCGAAGTGAACCGGCCGCGACAGTCACCCTGGCCGACCCCGAGGCGCAGGTCGAAGCTGACCATCAAGATACGAGCAGTACGTCGCGCACCCCGGTCGAACAGTTTGCCGTACCGGAGTCGGATCCTTTGCGCGAGTCTGAAGCCCAACGCCTTGCGGCTTCTCCGGGAAATTCCAGAACGACCGTGGAACGGCCAGTCGACCCCCCGGTTGCACGTCCTCGTCCGGAGGTCGGATCGGCCGCGCCGGCTGGAGTCATGCCTGAGTCCAAACCCAAAACCGAACCTGAGCCCAGGCAGAATCATATCGATTACTGGGAATTGCCTGGAAACGTCCGCGAGCAATTGCCCCAGTTCCGCATGAGCGTACTGGTGTATGCGGAACGACCGGCGGATCGATTTATCCTGATCAACGGCCGGCGAAGGTTCGAGGGGGATGAATTACAGCAAGGCCTGGTGTTGCGGGA